>JBGTNK010000025.1:0-89234 GCA_041743125.1 Chitinophagaceae bacterium | reverse complement strand
GCAGGAATTTTCCATCTTGCATCAATAGAACAAATACCCAAACCCTATAGTTTTACAAATACAATAATCCATGAAAAACCCCGAATCTAACTCAATGATTAAAGTCGCTATTGCTGATGACCATGCACTATTCCGCACAGGAGTAAAAACCTCCCTTTCAAGCCGAAAAGACATACAAATGGTGGCGGAAGCCGAAAACGGAATGCAATTACTCAATTTATTACGTCACATTCAACCCGATGTCATCCTGCTTGATATACAGATGCCTATTATGGATGGATTGACAACACTTCCGGAAATTAAAAAACTGTATCCAGGCGTGAAAGTTATCATGCTTTCTATGCACAATGACCATTCTGTAATATCAAGAATGATGGAAATTGGAGCCAATTCGTACCTGACCAAGGAGTCAGGATCAGAAATGATCTACGATGCTATACGTGCCGTATACGAACAAGATTTCTTTTTTAATGATCTTACAAACAAAGCATTGCTAAGCGGGTTGCGTACCAAGCGAACTGCCGAATCTTCCATGCCACAGGATGTACAGTTAACAGATAAAGAGATCACCATTTTGAAATTGATGTGTGATGAGAAAAGTACAAAGGAAATTGCTGATATTGTTGACCTGAGCCCCAGAACGGTTGAAGCAATCCGGGACAAACTAAAAACAAAAACTGGCACTAAATCTATGGCAGGGCTGGTTATGTACGCAGTGAAAGCCGGATTGGTAGAACAAGCTTAAGAATACTTCTGACTAATTGCTTATATCGGTCATCTCGTTTAGAGCGGGGTGGCCTTTTTGTTTTATTTTCATTGTATGAGCATCATCAACATTAACGGTAAGGTTTGTTCTTCAATAAAACCCGTTTTGATGGCAGATAACAAAAGCTATCGATACGGTGATGGATTATTTGAAACGATGAAAGTTAAAAAAGGCAACATTCTATTGGAGGATTTTCATTTTGATAGGTTTTGCTCAAGCATAGAACTTATGGGTTATGACATCCCTGCATTATTAACAAATGAAAAATTAAGGGAACAAATAAATCTACTTTGTCTTCGAAACAAATGCAATTCCTGGTCCAGGATAAGACTTTCGGCATTTAGAGGAAATGGTGGTATAAACGATGGCAATAATGAGTTTCAGTATCTGATTGAATGCTGGCCTCTCAACGATTCATTGAATGATCTGAACAGTAATGGATTTGAAGTTGATATTTATCCTGATATAAGAAAAAGTTGTGATAAGTTTTCCAATTTGAAATCTGCTAACTTCTTACCTTACGTATTAGCCGCCAGATACGCAAAAAAAAATAAATTGAATGATTGCCTGGTTTTAAATACTCATGATTGTATAGCCGACGCAACCATTTCAAATGTTTTCCTGGTTAAAGGAAAAGACATTAAAACTCCTTCTCTGGCCGAAGGCTGTGTGAACGGGGTAATGAGAAAATGGCTGATAAACCGATTCCAGGTAACAGAAGCAAAATTAACACCGGAAGACTTACTGTCGGCAGATGAAGTATTTCTTACCAACGTTATTTATGGATTACGATGGGTAAAACAGTTCAGGCAAAAGCAATATGCAAACCTAATATCTGCTGAAATTCATACTGAAATACTGAAAACTATCTGGAGTTGACTATGTTATTTAAGTTATGAAAACAATAGTCAATATTTTTTGGTTCCGCCGTGATCTTCGCCTTCATGATAATGCAGGGTTATACTATGCCCTTAAAGATAAAAATCCGGTATTACCCATATTCATCTTTGATACAAATATTTTAAATGATCTGGAGGATAAATCAGATCGCCGGGTTCAGTTTATTTACCAGGTATTGGAAGAATTGCATACCAGCCTGAAAAAACTTGGTTCTGGATTAGATATTAAACACGGAGATCCATATACCGTGTTTAAAGAATTGCTTGAGCAATACAATATTCAAAAGGTTTTTACAAATAACGACTATGAGCCTTACGCAACAGGAAGAGATGGCCATATCCGGAAATTATTAAAATCATCCGGGGTAAATTTTTGCAGCTATAAGGACCAGGTGATTTTTGAAAAGGATGAGATTGTTAAGGATGAAGGCAGCCCTTACACTATTTTTACTCCGTATTCCAGAAAGTGGAAGTCCAGTTTGAATCATTTTTTTTTAAAAAATTATCCAACCAGCAAGTATTTTAAAAATTTTTTTGCCCTGAGGGAAAAGAAAATGCCTTCTTTGAATTCTATTGGATTTCAGGCTACTCCGTTTTCCTTTCCTTCAGAATTTTGGGACAATGAAAAGATCAGAAATTATAAAGAAAAAAGAGACATTCCTTCTCTTAAAGGAACTACCCGATTAAGCCTTCACTTGCGATTTGGAACGATCAGCATCAGGGAACTTGCAAGAAAGGCAGGACCATTAAATGAATCTTTCCTGAATGAATTGATTTGGCGGGATTTTTACCAGATGATCCTCTGGCATTTCCCCCGGGTTGTTCAGCAATCTTTTAAGCCAGCATATGACAATATTAAGTGGAGAAATAATGAAAAAGAGTTTTCCGCCTGGTGTACCGGGCAAACCGGATATCCAATTGTAGATGCAGGTATGCGTGAATTAAACGAAACGGGGTTTATGCACAACCGCGTTCGGATGATCGTCGCTTCTTTTTTAACCAAACATCTATTGATTGACTGGCGTTGGGGCGAAGCTTATTTTGCGAAGAAGCTTCTGGATTATGATTTGGCGGCAAACAATGGAGGTTGGCAATGGGCCGCCGGAAGCGGATGTGATGCTGCACCGTATTTCAGAATATTTAATCCCTATCTGCAAACAAAAAAGTTTGATCCTGAATTAAAATATATCAAAAGCCGGGTCCGGGACTTTGATGAAATTTCATATCCACTGCCCATTGTTAATCATGAATTGGCCAGAAAACGCTGCCTGGATGCCTATATGCTTGCCTTAAAGAAATAATGAAGTATTATTTTCATCAATGTCCAGGTTATTAATCGTTTTATAAATAGCAAACATTTTATTTATAGCTTCCTTGCCTGTAGGTCCTAAATCCGTGGAATAATTATTTACATACAATTCAATATGTTTCCTTATTACATCTTCATTCATTTCTTGTGAGTGCTTTATTATATAATCGTTAATAATTGGATAATTCGAAAATGCATATTCAACGCTTTTTCCAAGCAGTTCATTTATTTTCAATGCCATTGACCTTTTTATAGACTGGCTGATAGCAATTCCGCCTAAAGGAACTGGCATATTGGTCTTTTCCTCCCAGTATTGTCCCAGGTCCATTACTTTTTGTAATCCCTTCCCTTCATAGGTAAAACGATTCTCATGAATGATAACACCAAAATCCGCTTTGCCGGATATAACAGCATTTTCAATTTCTGAGAATACCATGGGTAATTTATTATGAGCTTCAGGAAGGGCAAAACTGAGTAATAGGTTGGCTGTGGTATTTAACCCGGGTATAGCAATAGATTGATCCCTTATTTTGCCATTTGATTCATAGGCCCCATACCTGGATAATAAAATGGGACCTACTCCTTTACCCAGGGCGCTGCCGCTATGTAATAAAACATAGTTATCCATCGATTGAAAATAGGCGGGAAAACTGAGCTTTGTAATGTCTAATTTACCCTGTATAGCCCATTGGTTAAGCGTTTCTACATCTTCCAGAATTACATCAAACTCCAATCCCCCTGTATCAATTTTATGATTCACCAATGCATCAAAAATAAAAGTATCATTGGGGCAAGGTGAAAAACCGAGTGAAAATTTCAATTTAAAATATTTAATTTATAAGTTTTGTGGTTTTCAAATGCTTTTCAATATTTTGATCAATTCTTTATTCAGGTTAGTTATGGATTTATTTATTTGCCAATTGTTTTTATCCCTATCACCGATATAGTTGGATATGCTGCGAATTTGTAAAAATTTGATTTTTTCCATCAGGCATATATAATGCAGGGCAGCACCTTCAAGAGATTCAATCGTGGGGTCAAAAGTATCTGTATAAAATTGTATTTTCTTTTGGGCAGTAGTGATCTCATTAGTGGTGATTCCTTTCACCTTTTTTAGCTGTATTTTTTTCAGAATAGCACTATTGTTAATGAGCCATCCCTTTGTAAACGGGAATTTATCACCTTTAATCAATCCCAGGCCATAAAGAGTGGTCCATTTTCCGGCTTCTGTTACTCCCTGGTCTCCAATTAGCTCCTGTTTTATGGCAACTACAGAGCCCAGTGGAATTTTTTTTTTAAAAGAGCCTCCTATGCCTGCCTGTATTATTATAGCCGGTTTTTTATAATGTATTTGTCTTGTAATTGAGTAGGTACTGGCCAGCAGACCTACCCCTGTTATAATTATATCTAATTCCAACTTATCTCTTAATTGATTTTTGGTCTTACGGTAAAATTCCAAAAATGGAGAAATTTCTGAAGCGGTTGCAGCAACTAATAAACAATGCATAAAATTAAAAGTGTTACCAGGTTCGTTCCAAATCTCAAAGTTATCAATTAATGATTGAGTATTTTACCTGAAAACAATACTCAACCATGAATATTTGTTGGTCATGTTCTTTAGGATAAACCTGAACCGTATTATTTTCTGGTAAACTAAAATATAAATCCAGGTACCATTTGTAGAGTGATAATGGCAAAAAGAAATTGTGAAAATTTATATACTATGAATCAATATGATTATGCCTCTTTATTTTTCCCGGCTGGCAGGTGGGGTGAATAGAATATCACTGTTTCCATACCAAATTCAGGAGGACAAAAAATAGGAGTTGGTTGCAGTATTTTGTCCTTCCTGGTAAGTTCAAACTATTGCATTTTGCATAGAAATCTGGCAGGCATTTCTCTTACCTTTGCGCCTGCCTGCCTGTTGGCAGGACTCAACTTTCCCCGCCCTATGCTGGGGATATAATAAGTGAAGCATGGTTTACTTAACAAGGAACGAACATTTCAACGCCGCACATAAGCTGTATAATCCCGCTTGGAGTTACCAAAGAAATGAAGAAGTATTTGGTAAATGCGCCAACGAAAACTGGCACGGTCACAATTATGATTTGCAGGTTACCGTCAAGGGTCTCCCAGACCCTGATACCGGTTTTGTGTTTGACGTTAAAAAATTAAGTGACATCATCAAGGTCCATGTGATTGAAAAATGTGATCATAGGAATTTAAATGTAGATGTTGATTTTATGAAAGGAAAGCTATGTAGCACAGAAAACCTGGCTATCGGCATCTGGAACCAGTTGCTCCCTCATCTTCCCCGGCAGGTTAAATTGCATTGTATTCGGTTATTTGAAACTCCAAGGATATATGTTGAATATTATGGAGAAGAATAAATAACACCCGATAAGAAAGAACAAATAGAAGTAAAAATAAAAAGGTTGTTCTTAAACTAAACCGACTTTAATCTGTTTTAATTTTGTTTATGAATAAGAAAGTAGCGGTTTTCCGGCGAGAGCATTTTAATGCTGCTCACAGATTATACAATCCTGGATGGGATGAAACAACCAATAACGACGTCTTTGGCAAATGTGCATTGCCCAATTTTCATGGACACAATTACGAGCTGGAGGTTAAAGTGGTGGGAGATCCTGATCCTGATACGGGATATGTAATGGATATGAAATTACTTTCTGATCTTATTAAAAATGAAATTCACAGCCGATTTGATCACAAAAACCTGAACCTGGATACAGAAGAATTTAAAAATACGAATCCTACCGCTGAAAATATTGCAATTGTAATATACCGTCTGTTAAGGCCACATATTGATCCTGATAAGGAGGTACAGATCAGATTGTATGAAACGCCCAGAAATTTCGTAGAGTATCCTGCCTAAATTGTGAATAAGGGAAGGGAATTAACAGTTTAGAAAAAAAATTTCACTGAAATTGAACATTTTAAAACAACCTGCGGTTCACGGGTTCTTAAACTTAATAAATGGCATATAAAAAAACTGAGCATTATGACGAAGACACCACGTCAGATTTGATGGAAAACTATCGAAGTGTATTAGGCTTGATAGGTGAGGACCCTCAGAGAGAAGGGCTGCTAAAAACCCCGGAAAGGCTCGCAAAAGCAATGCAGTTTATGACGCAGGGATACCAGGCTGATGCCCGTGCGATTCTTAATTCTGCTAAATTTCACGAACCAATCAGTGAGATGATTGTCGTAAAGGATATTGAACTATACAGCATGTGCGAGCATCATATGCTTCCTTTTTTTGGAAAAGCACATGTAGCTTATATACCCAATGGATGGATAACCGGCTTGAGCAAAATTGCCAGGGTAGTGGATGTATACTCCCGGCGGTTGCAGGTACAGGAAAGATTAACGCTGGAAATCATGAATGCGATCAAGGACACGTTAAATCCAATAGGTGTTGCGGTGGTCATTGAAGCACAACATTTATGCATGATGATGCGGGGTGTTCAAAAACAAAATTCAGAGACAACCACCTCTGCCTTCGATGGCGAATTTCAAAAGAATTCAACCCGCTCCGAATTTTTGAAGCTTATTTCTTCAGATTTGAGCCGGAGATAAAGTATTTCCCTGGTTTTTTAGCGTCAATTTATATTACTATTTTTCCATTAACCTCCGTCAAATCAAAAATATCTGATCAATGGCCGATAAAGATTTTTTTTCTTAAAACCTTTGTGGCATTTTTGTTTTTATAACTATCATCATTATGAAGCATGCCTATGTTTTTCCGGGTCAGGGTTCGCAATTTCCGGGAATGGCAAAAGAACATTATTCAAATAATGCGTTTGCAAAAAAATTATTTGAGCAGGCAAATGCTATACTGGGTTTTCGGCTTTCCGATATAATGCTGGACGGTACTGAGGAAGATCTGAGACAAACCAACGTTACACAACCTGCGGTATTCCTTCATTCTATTATTGCGTTTAGGAGTATAGGCAATGCAAAACCGGATATGGTAGCGGGTCATTCCCTGGGTGAGTTTTCTGCTTTGGTAGCCAACGGAACATTAAGTTTTGAAGCTGCTCTCGAATTGGTTTTTATTCGGGCTACGGCTATGCAAAAAGCCTGCGAATTGAATCCTTCCACCATGGCGGCAATATTGGCACTGGCTGATGAAAAAGTAGAAGCAATATGCGCTGAGGTACAAAAGGAAACCGGCGAGGTGGTTGTTGCAGCAAATTATAATTGTCCCGGGCAGTTAGTGATTAGCGGATCCATAAAGGGGATTGAGATTGCATGTGAAAGAATGAAAGCTGCCGGGGCTAAAAGAGCCTTGGTTTTACCTGTTGGAGGTGCATTTCATTCAGTATTAATGGAGCCAGCCAGGGATGAATTAAAAGCGGCCATAGAATCAACCACTTTTCATACACCAACCTGTTCAGTTTATCAGAATGTGGTTGCTAAGGCAGTTTTTAGTAAGGAAGAAATTAAACAAAACCTGATTGATCAGCTTACCGGCCCTGTGCGGTGGACACAAAGCGTTCAGGCAATGATATCCGACGGCGCTTCCAGATTTACAGAAGCCGGGCCGGGAAAAGTATTGCAGGGATTAATTCTCAAAATTGATAAAACGATGGAAGTAGCTGGCGTAAGCTAATGCATTCCCGGTGCCAGCAGTTTTAAAAATTGATTGAACAATTCGTCCATTCGGAATCAAAATTGACATTGTATTTCCTATAAAAGTTTATTGCTGGTTCATTCCACCCCAATACCTGCCACATCATTCCACTGAATTTTTTTTCTTTTGCTTCTTCAATCAGCCTATCCATTAACAGTTTGCCAATTCCTCTGCCTCTTGCTTTTTCAGTTACAATCAGGTCTTCAAGGTACATTCTTTGTCCTTTCCAGGTGGAATAACGTATATAGTATAATGCAAATCCCAGTATAACATTATTTTCCTCTGCCACGAAAGACCACCAAACCGGGGACGGCCCAAATCCCGATTGTTCAAAATGATTTAATGTGACCGTAACTTCTTCAGGAGCCTTTTCATAAGTGGCAAGTTCCTGAACCAATTCAAGCAACCTGGGGCAATCTTCTTTTACCCCCCTTCGTAAATTAATATTCATATTTCAGTTTCTATTATGAAAGAGCCTGCTGAATATCCAAAATAATATCTTCTGCATTTTCAATTCCCACACTCATTCGTATTAATCCATCCGTAATTCCATATTTTTCTCTGGCTTCTTTGGGTACGCTGTAATGTGTCATTGAAGCTGGATGACAAAGCAGTGTATCGCAGGTGCCAAGGGATACGGTTCGGGTACACATTTTTAATTGATTCATAAATTTTACTCCTCCGGTGAAACCTTCTTTTAATTCAAAGCTCATCATGGCGCCGGGATGTTTCATTTGTTTCATAGCCACTGCATGATCCGGGTGATTGGATAAGCCATTATAATTTACTTTGGCCACTGCAGGTGATTGCTCTAAAAAATGAGCCACTTTCATAGCATTATTACAATGCCGCTCCATTCTGACGTCTAATGTCTTCATACCGTTAACCAGAAGGAAGGCATCAAAAGGATTGGCTGTTCCGCCCAACGTTTTATAAAATCTATATAATTTTTTATTCATCAGGTCCAGGTCTTTGCCAAGTAGTACACCGCCAATAGCTGTACCATGGCCGTTCAAAAATTTGGTTGTGGAATGAACAACAAAATCAACTGCAAAACGAAAGGGCTGTTGCAAATAAGGAGTGGCGAAGGTATTATCGCAGGCTACGATGCAATTATATAGCTTAGCTAATTTACTGAGTTCATCAATGTCTACACACTGTATTGTAGGATTGGCAGGAGTTTCCAGATATACCATACGAATAGTAGGATCCGATTTTAATGTTTCTGCAGCTTTGTTTAAGTCACGCAGATCGGTGATGATGCATTCAATACCTAAACCCGGTAATACATTTTGCAATATTTCCTCTGTGCCACCGTAAAGTGAATAGTGGGTAAGCACTTTATCACCGGCTTTAAGATTTGAGATTAACAAAGTAGAAATAGCTGCCATGCCTGAAGCATGAAGCAGTGCTTTTAATTGAAGTGGATCGCCTTTTTCATTCTTAATACCATAACTTTCCATTGCTGCGATTTTCATTTCTGCTTCTGAAAAGGTCGGATTGCCCCATCGGCTATAAATGTATCCCTCCTCCTGTCCGCTGAAACGTCGCATTCCCTGTTCAGCATCATCAAAAACAAACGTACTGGATGCATAGATTGGTGTTAAATGTGCATAGTTAGGATCCTTTATATGTCCCGCATGAACAGACAAGGAACTGAATCCGGAAAAGGGAAAATCTTGATCAGGCATTTCTTTAATTTTAAAAGGGTACCATTTATTATGGCATAATGACCAAAGCTAAAAGATTTGTTGATAGAAATTTCATTGCCTTTTATAAGGCAAAAGGAGAAATATCTATTTTTAATAAGGAAGGACAAAAAAAATGCAATCGGTCAGGATGATTCCGGAAAGTAAATACTTTTTTTCACAATAAAAGACCTGCGTAGATTTCTTATACCGCAGAAAGGTGAGTTTTTTTTTAGGCAAACTAAAAGAATAGTAATTAAAAACACAATTGAGGAATGTGCCCGCGCCGGGATATATTTAAGTAGCTGATGACGCATTTAAGACTCTGTTTACATCATGTTTGAACATCCGGCCTATCGGTAGTTCTTGTTTTGCAATCTCTAAGCTGTCGGCATTATAGCTTTCAATTTTATTAATAGAAACGATATATGACTTATGAATGCGCAGGAATTCATCAGAAGGCAATATTTCTTCCAATGCAGAAAGCACATATTTAGTGACAATGGTTCTGCTTTTAGTTAAGATTTTTATATAATCTTTCAGTCCTTCGATAAATAAAATATCATTAAAAAAAACTTTTACCATTTTCCGGTCTACCCTGAAATAAAGAAAGGAATTGGGTGGTTCAGAAAAATTTTCTTTAAAAGACGTTGGAGCATGTTCTGCGGCAAGGTTAGTTTGCAACACTTTGTTTACTGCTTTTAAAAATCTTTCAAAGGAAATGGGTTTGAGGATGTAATCCACGGCATCCAGCTCAAATCCTTCTATTGCATACTTGCGGTAGGCGGTGGTAAAAATGACTTTAGGCGGATTTCTCAATGTGCGGATAAAGTTTGTTCCTAATAATTGAGGCATTTGTATATCGAGAAACAAAAGATCAACTTTCTGTTCTTTCAAAAATGTGATGGCTTCTACTGCATTGCTGCAGGCGCCGGCAAGTTCCAATGCTTCCACATCCCTGATATGTTGTTTGAGTATTTCCCTTGCCGGAGGTTCGTCATCAATTACCAGGCATTGTATTTTTTTAGCGTTCAACATACTTGTTTGTTTGTCTGTTTGCCATTGAAGTATTGGTCATTGCATTTTCCTTTCCACGGATTGGAAGTTCCAGTTCAATTTTTAACAGCACCACAAACATCTCCTGTTCCTGGCCGATTTTTAGCTCATGTTTTTCAGGGTATAATAAAGTTAACCTTTTTTGTACATTGGCTAATTGGTTGTTCGGGCGGTCTGGCTGACCGTAACTATCTGCCATCATGCCATTGACTAATTTCATGGAAAAAATACCTTCTTCTATTTTTATTTCCATCGTAACCCATGGCTGTTCCATCATGTTTCTGCATTGCTTAAAACTATTTTCAATAAAAGGCAGCAATAAAAAAGGAGCAATTGTTTTACCGGACAACCCGCCTTTTACACTTACTTCCATTTCCAGGTTTTCGTTTTGTCCTATTTTTTCCAGCGTCATATATTCTTTCATCATTTCAATTTCTTTTTCTACTAGCACCAAGGGCTTGTCGCATTCATAAAGCATATAACTCAGCAAATCTGATAGCTTAAGCAGCATTTCAGATGCCCGGGGAGAGGCTGCCAGCGAATAAGCGTAAATATTATTAAGTGCATTAAAAAGAAATCCCGGGCGTATCTGTGCTTTCAATAATTCTAATTCCGTACTGATTTTTTCTCTTTCCAGATTCTCCTTTTCTTTTTGTTTCAGCCACCAGTATTTCATTAATTTAATAATTGCGGCGGCGGCAACTACTTTGGGTGAATTTAATAGACCAATGCTGGTACTGTTCCAAAGCAACGGCATATTTTTACTGTCTGGTGAGCTTCGGAAAATGAAATTGACAAAAGGGAAAGCCCATTTATACAAAAGATATCCGGCAATAAATAGCAGAATACTAAGTAACAAGGTGCCTGCAATCAGCTTAAACCATTTTGATTTTAAAAGATATCGGGGTAATAGAAAATAGATAAATGAATAGCAGGCAATTGCATGGAGAAACATAGAAAAAAATGATTTTAAGAATATATGCGAACCAAGCTTTGTAAACGATTGATATGAAAATCCGGGTATATGCTGATTGTACCAATAGATGACATAAAAATATAGCCACCAGCCCGCCCAGTATACGGTATGTCGAAAAAGCCGTAGCCGTGGGTGATTGGAAAATACAAAGTCATGCCATTGCATAATCTGCTGTTTGTTTAATTTCTTCAGATGAGACATGGGAAGCAGTTATTTCTCTGAACCTGATTTTTAAAAAAACAGTAAAACTTTCGGGCTCGGATATAATGCTTAATTCATGTGAATCGGGATAAAGAAGCTTCAATCTTTTCTTTACATTTTTTAATCCTATGTTTCCATTCCGGGCTATACCTTCATCCATACCCGGTTGGCTGTTTATCAGTAAAAAATGAAGCTGGTCATCCTCTATGTTTATACTGAGTTTTATCCAGGGACTCCGGATCATTTTACTGGCCCCCTGTTTAAAACTGTTTTCAACAAATGGAATGAGCAACAAGGGAGCAATCATTTTGTCGTGGAAGCTGCCATTTATTTCAATGGTTAGTTTCATTTGTTCGCCATACCGTATTTTTTCCAATGCTATATAATCATTTATCATTTTTATTTCCTTTTCCAGCGGCACAGAAGGCTGATTGCATTCATTAAGGATATAATAAAGCATAGCGGTAAGTTTTTTTATCATGTCCGGGGCCAGGGGCGAAGCTGATAATGTGAAAAAATAAATATTGTTAAGTGTATTAAACAGGAAGTGTGGGTGTATTTGTGCCTTTAGTAATTGCAATTCAGCTTTTGCTTTTTCCCTTGCCAGCTGCTCCGTTTCTTTTTGTTTTAGCCACCATAGTTTCGATAGTTTTATCATAATTGCAAAACCGGCAACAACAGGATAATGAAACAGGTATGATTTATTAACAAAATGTATTTGATCAATGATGCCGGGAATTATTGATGTCAATCCAAACATACGGTTACGGTATTGAGGAATATACATTAAACCAACAGATATAGCATAGATCAATATAATAGCCCCGGCGAATGCCAGTGTAGTAGGTATCACCTTTTTTCTGTTATAGAAGTACCGGGGTAAACCAAAAGAAATAATAAGATATGTATAAGCAATCTGCGGTATGATAACGGAATTAAAGATTTAAAGATTAAAATTTCCCTGATAAAAGAAATAACTCCGAATTTTTCAATAAAATAATTGTGAAATAAGGATTTATAGCCATTAAACTGGAAGGTGGGTAATAAGAAAGTTATTACAAAATACAGCCACCAGGCAATCCAGAAGATTACATGACGGATAATCCGTTCACGAGGACGAACAGAGAATATGAAATCATAAGCAGTCATATAGATGAATTGCTTTATAAATTTACTCTTTCAATTCCGCAAAAACTTTCCTTCTCCAATTTATTAGACATCTGTACTCCTTTAGTGGTACAAATGCCGTTGGTCGTCGTCAAGTGGTTACCATATAACCTGGTCAGGCGTAAGACGTATCAGGATTGGAGTTTGCCGAATAACAAAAAATACCGTATCGGGACAAACTACTTTTAACGAAACAATTTTTTAACCATTTCAAAATTATTTTATGAAATCAAAAATTTTATACGCAGGATTGCTACTGGTATCATCATCTTTTTTTACTTTTTCCTGTCAAAAAGAAGTAAGCCAGATTATACCGCAGCAGGATGAATTCCCTTCTGAATCTTTAGAAAATAAAAAAGGCATATCGCCTTCCTTTGATCTGAATGTGAAACTTACCGGCAATCATAAAAGCCATGGGCTTTTGAAATTTCGCCAGGATCCCGACCCGGATAAAATAATTGAACTTGATATTAAAGTGCATCATCTTCTTCCTGACCACGAATACTTATTGCAAAGAGCCGTCGATGCTATTAATGTAGTAGATGGCAATTGCACCAGTACTACTTGGCTCACTCTCGGTAAGGGATTAACGCCACAATCTATACTAACTGATGTTAAGGGTAAAGGTGAAGAAGAGTTGTGGCGTGATATAACAGCTATTCCATCCGGCTCAACATTCGACATTCATTTCCGGGTGATCGATGCGGTTAGTTCGGCTGTTGTATTAATGAGTGACTGTTACCAATATGAGGTAAGATAGTAACTCCATAGTGAACTTGCATTTCCAGGAGCAAAATTATCCTGATGCCAGGAGTTGCTCCTGTTTTTTTAGCACAGAATAACGATTTATTTTCATTAATGCTGACCAGCCAAAGTTGAATAGCCGGGACTTAATAAGCCCATTTTACCAATGTAGCTCCCCATGTAAATCCACCTCCAAACGCAGCTAATACAATCAGGTCACCTTTATTTAAATCATGCTTCCATTCCCACAAGCACAAGGGAATTGTAGCAGCCGTAGTGTTGCCATATTTCTGAATATTGATCATTACTTTTTCTTTGGCTATTCCCATTCGATTGGCAGTGGCATCAATGATCCTCATGTTAGCCTGGTGGGGAACCAGCCAGGCAATATCATCACCTGTCAAATTATTTTTTTCCAGCAATTCAGCACTTACATCTGCCATTCCTTTTACTGCAGCTTTAAAAACAGGCTGTCCATCCTGAAATGCAAAATGCTCCTTATTGTTTACTGTTTCTAAACTGGCTGGTTTCAATGAACCACCGGCTTTCATATGGAGATAGGGTGACCCGGACCCATCGCTTTTTAAAAGACTGTCAAGAATTCCATACCCGTCATGATTGGGTTCAAGCAATACTGCGGCGGCCCCGTCTCCAAAAAGTACACAGGTGTTCCGGTCTGTATAGTCTACAATGGCACTCATCTTATCGGCTCCGCAAACCACCACTTTTTTATACCTGCCGCTTTCAATTAATGCAGCGCCCAGCGTCAGCGTATATAAAAAACCTGAACATGCAGCAGATACATCAAAGCCCCATGCATTTTTTGCTCCCAGTTTATCACAAGCAATATTGGCTGTTGCCGGAAATACCATATCCGGAGTTACCGTACCTACTATCAAACAATCAATTTCTTCAGGGCTGATTCCTCTTTTTTCACACAATTGTCTTACGGCCGGCACTACCATATCCGAGGTAGCTTTTCCTTCTCCTTTTAATATTCTTCGTTCAGCTATACCCGTGCGGGTACGTATCCATTCATCATTAGTGTCCACCATTTTTTCCAGGTCGAAGTTGGTTAACTTATCTTCAGGAACATATCCACCAACGGATGTGATGGCAGCAGTGATTTTTTTTATCATCGTGAACGATTTATAATATTGCGGCCAAAGGTAAGGCAAGTATTGTAAGGATAAATGGGAATAGATTAGCCTTATGATATTGCAGATAAAAATTTGGCACATATTTACCAGCCCTCCTATCTTTGCACATGGCAACAAGAAATTCTCCCGCTTCTATAAGTAAATCCACAAAATTTTTCGGCGAAGGTTTAACGTTTGATGACGTATTGCTTATTCCTGGTTATAGCCAGGTGCTTCCACGGGATGTAAACATTAAAACAAAGCTTACCAAAGACATTACATTAAATGTACCCTTGCTATCTGCAGCCATGGACACGGTAACAGAGTCTGCACTGGCAATGGCACTTGCCCGGGAAGGTGGGTTGGGCATATTGCATAAAAATATGAGCATTGAACAACAAGCCGCCCAGGTAAGAAAAGTTAAAAGAAGTGAGAGCGGTTTGATATTAGATCCGATTACTTTACTAGAGAATGCAACAATAGGCGATGCACTGAAATTAATGCGTGAAAATAAAATTGGGGGCATTCCAATCATTGACAAGAATGGTAAATTAACCGGCATCCTTACCAACCGCGATCTTCGGTTTGAAACAGAAGTAAGGATGAAGATCAGTGAAGTAATGACTACAGAGAACCTCATCACTGCTCCCGAAGGAACAGATTTAAAAAAGGCTGAAAAAATTTTACGTCAATATAAAATTGAAAAGTTACCCGTAGTAGATAAAACCGGGAAATTGATCGGACTTATCACTTACAGGGATATCCTTCAACTTTATAGTTTTCCCAATGCACTGAAGGATCAATTCGGTCGCTTATTAGTAGGAGCCGGAGTGGGTATTACGAAAGATTTTTTAGACCGGGTAGCTGTACTCCAACAGGTGGGTGCCGACGTGATTGCACTGGACAGTGCCCATGGACATAGTAAAGGTGTAATTGATGCATTAAAGCAGGTAAAAAAGAATTTTAAGAATATAAATGTTCTGGCGGGCAATGTTGGTACAGCCGCTGGTGCTGAGGCATTGGCAGACGCCGGTGCTGATGCTGTGAAAGTAGGAATAGGTCCGGGATCTATTTGTACAACAAGGATTGTAGCAGGATCAGGTATGCCACAACTTACAGCCATAATGGAAACTTACTCCGTGTTAAAACAAAGAAACATCCCATTGATAGCCGATGGAGGAATACGGTATACCGGTGATATGGTAAAGGCTTTGGCTGCTGGTGCCGATTGCGTGATGATGGGTAGCATTTTTGCCGGTACCGAAGAGAGTCCCGGTGAGACAATTATTTATGAAGGAAGAAAGTTTAAAGAATACCGGGGAATGGGTTCATTGGGTGCCATGGCTACGGGAAGCAGCGATCGGTATTTCCAGGATCCGGAGGATGATGTAAAGAAATTTGTACCGGAAGGAATTGAAGGCCGGGTTGCCTATAAAGGAACGTTGAAAGAAGTAGTTTATCAATATGTGGGTGGATTGAGAGCGGGTATGGGATACTGCGGAGCCAAAAATATTAAGGAATTAAAAAATGCCAGCTTTGTAAAAATAACAAATGCCGGTATGCGGGAAAGCCATGCACATGACATTGAAATAACAAAAGAAGCGCCTAACTACAGCAGGAAGTAAGTAGTACCGAAATGCACCTTCCTTTTGAAAAACTATTATGAACAAAAAAAATTGCGGGAGGAATATATCTTTATCCTTCTTTCCTCGTTTATTATCAGAAAAAAAATAGTTAAATCATGCAAAGAATTGCCGTTGACATGGATGGTGTATTGTCAGACACTGTTGAACAATTTATAACATGGGAGGAAAGAGAAACCGGGGTCAGAAAAACGATCGAAGAAGTAACGGGTATTCAGGAATTATTAGCTTTTCCAAATTCAAAAAAGTATTTACATACAGAAAATTTTTTTCGTTCCGCATTGGTGATAAAAGACAGCCAGGAAATACTGGCCAGGCTTAATGAAAAATATGAAGTCTTTATCGTGTCAGCAGCTTTGGAATTTCCTTTAAGCCTGATAGAAAAGCAAGCCTGGCTCAATGAATATTTTCCTTTTATTACCTGGCAACAAATGGTTTTCTGTGGATCAAAGGAAATAATACGGGCTGATATAATGATTGACGATCATTTTAAAAACCTTGATTTTTTTATTGGTCATACAAGTTTATTATTTACCCAACCTCACAATGCAAAGGCGGATAATGGCAAACATAAACGGGTGAATAACTGGCAGGAAATAGCAGAATTATTTCTTTGATAAAGCAGTAGTTAAATCAGCTATTTGTAGCAAGGCAAAGAAAATGAGTGCTGAAGTACTAGCCGCTCTTCTATTAATTTTTTTGTCGTTCAACGGATAAGTTTAGGAAAGACTGCAGTAAATTATTTTGGTCCAATCGTGGTGAATCATCTACCCACAAAAAAACTATTTTTACACAAACAATCATCATTCTTTGTGAAACGATTTTCCGATCTTTTTATCGCTCTTTCAGGTAGTTTGTTATTATCATTATCATGGCCAACATCACCCCTGACTATATTAATTTTTATTGCCTGGGTTCCTTTATTGCTAATAGAAGATCATATAAAAAATTGGAATAGATTTTTTGCTCTCACCTATTTGCATATGTTGGTATGGAATGTAGCCACAACCTGGTGGATTTGGAATGCAAGTGTGCCGGGAGCATTGGGTGCCTTCCTTGCCAATAGCCTTATCATGTGTGTGCCCTGGTTGCTTTTCTATTTTACCAAAAGGAAACTTGGCAGATGGGTCGGGTATTTTTCTCTCATCATTTTCTGGTTGACATTTGAATACATACATCACAATTGGGAATTAAGCTGGCCCTGGCTTACGCTGGGCAATTCTTTTGCCACCCACCCAGAGTGGGTGCAATGGTTTGAATACAGTGGCAGCTCAGGAGGTTCTCTGTGGGTGCTGGTGACAAATATTATTGCTTATTCTATTTTTTCTCAATACCGGAAAAACGGGAGAACACGAACATATTATTATACCCTGGCGGCCTGGATATTCATCGTAACATTTCCAATACTAACTTCTAAAATCATTATCAGTCGTGAAGATAAAATAGTTGCCGGGGATCTGAAAACAGTGACTAAAAATGTAGTGATCGTTCAGCCTAATATTGATCCCTATACAGAAAAATTTTCCAGTTCAGTGGAATCCCAGATTCAAAGCCATATTGTATTGTCTGAACAAAAGATAGACAAGAATACGGCGTTGGTCGTTTGGCCGGAAACCGCCATACCAGCCCAGGTATGGGAAGACAAGATCAAGGAAAATGGTTATTATTCACCGGTTTGGTCGTTTTTAAACCGTCATCCATTTGTAAGTTTAATAACCGGAATTGACAGTTACAAAAATTATGGGCAAAATAAAATGAATGCTCCGGAAACAGCAAGACTGGAACCTGATTCAAAAACGTATTATGATGCTTTTAATACTGCTGCTTTTTTTGATGCAGACACTACTATTCAACTTTATCATAAAGCCAAATTAGTCCCTGGCGTAGAAACGCTTCCCTCTTTTCTGAGTTTTATGGGAAAATGGTTTGAGGATTTCGGAGGTATAAGTGGTACACTTGGCCGCGATTCAGAAAGGAAAGTATTTATTTCCTGGGATAATCATTTTAAAGCGGCCCCCATCATTTGTTATGAAAGTATATATGGTGATTATATAACCGAATATGTGAGAAAGGGCGCCAATCTTTTAACCATCATCACCAATGATGGGTGGTGGGGTAATACACAGGGATACAAGCAACACATGAATTACGCCAGGCTTCGGGCTATTGAAACCAGAAAATGGATAGTGCGAAGCGCTAATACCGGCATTAGTTGTTTTATTGATCCATTGGGAAATGTGATTAATCCGCAACCCTGGGATATAGCATCCGTCATTAAGATGCCCGTGCCGGTAAATAACCGGCAAACATTTTTCGTAAAACACGGTGATCAACTATCAAAACTGGCAGCAATACTGTCAATTATTTTGTTGGTGTTAAATATAATATTTTGGGTAAAAATGAGATTTGGAAAATGAAACCTTAAATAACGCATTAAGCCAATTATATGTTGGAAAAATTCTATACCGGATATTCTTATTTGAGACTAAGACTTGATTAAAAAAATATTTAAAATAAAGTAAATGAAAAAGACAATTGAAATAGCAGGAAAAAAGATTATTTATAAGGTTGTGGGAAAAGGAAAACCTGTTATGCTGGTGCATGGATACGGTGAAGCCGGCGATGTCTGGAACAATCAGGTTTCTTTTATGGAAAATAATTATCATTTAATAGTTCCTGATTTACCAGGTAGCGGAGAATCAGATTTAATAGAGGATATGTCAATGGAAGGAATGGCGGAGGTGTTAAAAGCAATTATTGACAAAGAAATAAATCCTGCCAGAACCGGAATTACACTGATAGGCCATAGCATGGGAGGGTATATTTTACTGGCATTTTTAGAAAAATATTCTTCATATTTAACGGCTTTTGGATTATTTCATTCCACTGCATTTGCGGATACTGAAGAAAAGAAGGACAACCGGAAAAAATCGATTGAATTTATCAGTCAGCACGGGTCTTCGGCCTATTTGAAATCGGCTATTCCCAATTTGTTTTCAAAGTATACAAATGAGCAAAACCCAGGGCTAATTACTGAATTTATAGATAGTGTGAACAACTTTTCAGACAAATCCCTCGTTTCATATTTAGAAGCAATGATGAATAGACCAGAAAGAGCTGATTTACTTAAAACCACGCAATTGCCCATCTTGTTTGTGCTGGGAGAATTTGATAATACCATTCCCCTGGAGGATGGGTTGAGGCTGGCACAGCTTCCTGAAAAATCGTATATTCATATTCTGCATCGATCAGGCCATATGGGGATGCTTGAAGAAGAAGAGAACAGCAACCAAATACTAAATAAATTTTTAAGCGAAACCTGAATTACCTGATCCACTCAATGAAACGTCTTCTAGTCATAATAGTCACCTTATTCTTATCAAAATCAGTATTTGCTGAGCATATTACCGGCGGCGAAATGTTCTATCGGTTTACGGGTATCTCGGCTACTGGTGAATATCAATATGCAGTTACTCTAAAACTTTACAGAGATTGTTTTTCCTCGGGTGCCCAACTGGATGAAAGTGCCGCGATTGGAATATTCAACAGGACAAGCAATTCTTTGATATTTAATCAACTGATACCAAGAACGAAAACGGAAAGGCTTCAGTTAGGATCACCGGGTGCCTGTATAACGAATGCACCGGTGGTTTGTTACCAGGTGGGTTATTATGAATTTGCTATTTCACTTCCAGCATCCACAAAAGGGTATACTATCGCCTACCAACGCTGTTGCAGAATAAACGGGATAAGTAATCTTTCCAATTCAGGAAGTATGGGAGCCACCTACACTGCAGATATACCCGGAACTGAACTGCTTGGCACTGCCCCCGAAAATAATAGTGCGAAGTTTACCGGTACAGATACAGTGATAGTTTGTGGGGGATATCCATTTACTTACAGTTTTGCAGCCATAGATGCTGACAATGACAGATTGAGTTATGCATTTTGCGAGGCTTACGTAGGTGGAGGGCAGGGCAGCGGACAAGGTGGAGGCACAAATACTCCCACTCCCAATCCTCCGGCCAACCCTCCCTATAATGCAGTAAATTATAGTTTTCCATATTATAGTACAGCTCCTTTGGGTCAAAGCGTTACCATCAACCCTAATACTGGGCTGATTTCCGGCGTGGCCCCGGCAGATGGAATTTACGTGGTAACTGTTTGTGTTAGTGAAATACGTAATGGAATTGTGATCGCCACCCAAAGAAAAGATCTGCAAATAAAGGCAGGTGGTTGCGATATAGCCAAGGCCCAGTTAAATCCTGAATACATATCCTGCGATGGATTTACCCTAACATTCAGTAACCTTAGTAATAGCCCCCTTATCAATTCTTACTATTGGGAATTTGGCGATCCAGGAAGTGGCGTAGCCAATAATTCGTCCACTTCAAAAACTCCCACTCACACCTATTCAACTGCAGGGGATTACAGGATCAAGTTGGTAACTAACCGCAACCAGGAATGTTCAGATTCCACAACAGCCATTGTAAAAGTTTGGCCAGGATTTTTTCCAAATTTCACCTCAGCTGGTATTTGCCTCACCAATCCTATCAAGTTTACAGATCGGACTACTACTAATTACGGAGTAGTGGACAAATGGCGATGGGATTTTGGAGAAATAAATTCAGTTGCTGATACATCAAATATCCGGAATCCTGAATGGAATTACGCTGATACCGGAACCAAAAATGTTCGCTTTATAGTGGGCAATAGCAAAGGATGTCTGGATACCATATTCAAACCAATAAAGGTCATTGCAAAACCTCCTATTACACTGGCGTTCAGGGATACACTTATTTGCGTACCTGATAATGTAAAAATGCAGGCTACAGGACCGGGTATTTTTAGTTGGTCTCCGGTTATCAATATGATCAATGAAAATACAGGTTCGCCTACCGTTAACCCAAATGTTACTACTACTTATATTGTGCAATTGGATGAACAAGGTTGTATTAATACTGATACGGTTCAAATCCGTGTTGTCAGGGTTGTTACAACAAGAGCAATGAATGACACAACAATTTGCCGTACCGATTCTGTACAATTAAATATTACAAGTGATGGGCTTCAGCATCAATGGACACCCGCCGCCACACTCAATAATGCAACACTCAAAAATCCTATGGCCGGGCCTGCCAATCCAGCAACTACCTACCAGGTAACAGCAAGAATTGGTAGCTGTACGGCAACTGATAATATTACTATCACAACTGTTCCGTATCCTTATGCCAATGCAGGTAAGGATACCGCTATTTGTTTTAATACCTCAGCAATGCTGAATGGTTCACATGATGGAAGCTCTTTTACCTGGTCGCCTTTTAGTACGCTATCGAATCCCAATTCCCTGACTCCAATTGCCTCACCAAAAGTTAGTACAGCATATATTTTAACTTCAATGAATAATGTCGGATGTCCGAAGCCGGGATTGGATACAGTATTAGTTAATGTATTGCCCCAGATATTTCCCTCTGCCGGTAATGATACGGTGGTAGTAGTTGGTCAGTCATTACAGTTTAATGCCGAAGGTGGCACCCGATATTTATGGAGTCCTCCGACAGGGCTTAACAACGTTAATATTAAGAATCCAATTGGGATTTATGGGCAGGAAACCGATAGCATACGGTATAAGGTGCAGGTATTTAATGATATTGGTTGTTTTGATTCCGCCTATGTATTGGTGAAAGTTTTTAAAACCATTCCTTATGTGTTTGTGCCTACGGGATTTACTCCCAATGGGGATGGACTGAATGATGTAATAAAACCCACTGCGGTTGGAGTACAAAAAATTAATTACTTCAGGATATTTAACCGTTGGGGTGAAATGGTATTTAATACAACGACAAACGAACGCGGATGGGATGGCAAAGTTAAAGGCACTCTCCAGGGTAGTAATGTGTTTGTTTGGATGGTAAGCGCAATTGATTACCTGGGCAAGCCCATCTTCCTGAAAGGTACTGTCACTTTGATCCGGTAAATATTCTACAATGGTTCATTGACTAGTTCAAATTCAATAGGGCTGTATTAAATGCCGGATTTTTCTTTAGTTTTATTTCTTTCGCCTGTTCCGGGAAACAAAACCAATTTATTTATCCATTACTTTTTACCATCATTATGTCAAAAATTGCTTTGATAACAGGGGCAACCTCCGGTTTTGGAAAAGCCTGTGCCGAAAAATTTGCCGCTCATGGTTATGATCTTATTATAAATGGACGAAGGACAGATCGGTTGGAAGAGTTATGCGCTTCTCTCGAAAACAAATTCAATATTGCCGTTCTTACTTTACCGTTTGATGTAAGAGAAGAAAAATCAGTTTTTGATTCCATTATTTCCTTACCTGAAGAATGGCGAAAAATTGACGTGCTCATCAACAACGCAGGATTAGCGATGGGCCGGGATTATTTTGAAGAGGCCGATCTCCGTGACTGGAACACAATGGTTGATACCAATATCAAGGGGTTTATGTATGTAGCGCAAGCAGTGTCGCAATTAATGATTGTATATAAACAAGGACATATTATTAACCTGGGGTCCGTTGCCGGCAAGCAGGTTTATGAAAAAGGCAATGTGTATTGTGCAACCAAATATTTCGTAGATGCATTAAACCAGGCTATGCGGATTGATCTATTACGGCATCAGATTAAAGTTACCGGAATTCATCCCGGGGCAGCAGAAACAGAATTTGGGATTGTCCGGTTTAAAGGAGATGAAAAAACAGCAAAAAGTGTTTATAACGGCATTCAGCCCCTGACTGCCGACGATGTGGCGGATGTTATTTATTACTGTACCACACTTCCGCCTCATGTATGTATAAACGACCTGGTGATAACCTGCACAAGACAGGCGGATGCAATTTATTTTTACCGGGATCATGCATAAAGAAAAGTGTTATTTTAATTTTTAGGCATAATTAATCCCGGGATTCTTCGTTTAAAGTTCGTGTCAAGTGGTAACAGGTAACCGTGTTTTTACCACGGAAATATCCTTTTTGGCTACTATTTTAAACTAAACATTAGTACTTGTGAACAATCCTGATGTATTTTTATCTGTAATCCGAATCTATATAAAACTAAACATGAAAAAGAAATCCGTCCTATTAATCGCCCTTGTTTTCTCCGGTATTATTTCCTTTTCACAAGATGTGATTCGCTTAAAGTCCTGCCAGAATGATATGATCAGTAAGCAGGTAGACAGCCTGAAAGGACAATATGGAAAAGATGGTTTTATTTTATTGAAGGAAGCTTCCATTAGCATGGAAAGCGAATTCGAAATGCCGGTAATTATTCCTCTTACCCAGGGCAGCTGGTACCAGTTTGTTTTTATTGGTGAATATTCTTCAAAATTATATGAGGTCAGGATGTACGACTGGAATGAAAAACAAGTCATTTTTCAGCAAAAAAGGTGGGGTGATGTAGATGGTAATGTTATTTCCTACTCTTATATTCCCCAGCTCTCTGAATTTCATATGATGAAACCTGTGCAGGTGAACAAGGAGAAGAAAAAAGATCTTTGCGGGTATGTGATGTTATTTAAGAAAACGAGTGCTGAAAACGATAGCGCAAAAGTAACTCCGGCCATGTAATAGTTTGACTACCTGATCAAGGTAGTTTCCATTTCACAGAATTTGTTAATGGCCTATTCCCAGGTATATAATTCCAGCTTTCTCAACTTTATCTCTGGGAATACTATTTCTCCCGTCAAGGAAAAATTTTATTCCGCTGCTGGCTAATTTTTCAAAATCGATCAAACTATATTCTTTATGAAGGGTCACCAGAAAGGCCACTTCGCAATTACTATCGTAGATATTAATGCAGGGTTGTAGATTTCTTTCCTTTATTTCTTCTTCATCAAATTCAATATCATTTACCCAAACTTCAAAACCAGCTTTTAACAACTCTTCATTGAGCAGGTAAGTAGTGCTCAAGGCATCTTCTTTTACATTAGGACGAAAGGACAATCCCAAAATCAAAGCCTTTTTATTTTTGACCAGATCACTGACCAGGGAAATAGAATAGCCGGCCATGTTATCATTTATTACTCTGCTTTGTTTTGCCAATGTAAAGTCGAAACCTGCCTGTTGAAAATTATCGATCAGGAAATAGGGATACACAGGGGTACAATGGCCACCTACTCCAATCCCGGGTTGTAGTAAATTCGCTTCTTTATCAGTATTGATAAGAGGAATTAATACGGCGTAATCAATTTCTTTTTTGTTGGCATATTGAGCCAGTTGATTAGATAAAGCGATATTCACATCCCGGTAAATCATCCCGGCCATTTTCAACATTTCAGCAGCTTCAATAGTTTCCACTTTATACAATAACTTTTGATCAAAAAACCATTGGTAAATTTCATATGCTTTCCCGGTAGCTTCTTCTGAAATTCCTCCAATCACTTTGGGAATTTGACCCAATTGTTTTAACATGGATCCGCTCTTGATTCTTTCAGGACTATGGGCAAGCAGAAAATCTTTTCCGTGCACTTTTCCTTCTTTCTCAATAAAAGGCAGGATAATATCCCTTGCAAAACCAACAGGAACAGAAGTCTCTATAACGATAAGTGTTTTTTCAACTAAAAATGGGATTAGATTTTTAATTGCCTCCAAAAAAGGCCCGTACTGTATTTTCTTATTTTGATCTATTAAAAGGGAAATAGCAATTATTATGGCATCGCTTTCTTTAGCGAAGGCAAAATTGGTGGTAATTGCCAGTTTATTATTCTCGTACGCATGGGTTAAACTGTTCCATATCCCCGGTTCCTTTGTTTTATATTCACCTTTCTCAAAAGCAATATGCAAGCCCGGGTTTGTATCAATAGCCGTTACATTGATATTTTGCCTCAGGATATTTGCCGCTATAGCCTGTCCTATTTTTCCAAAACCAATTATGCTTATCCTTCCCATATCGTTTTTTTCCAGTGTCCTGATTTTTTATAAAAAAATTCTCCTGCTTAATTAAATTGTCTTCATCACCTTAGCGGGGGAGCCGGCTACAATGGTATTGGCAGCAACATCTTTTGTAACAACAGATCCTGCACCCACCAATGCATTTTCGCCTATTGTAATACCACAAAGAATAGTTGCATTACTTCCGACAGAAGCACCTTTTTTTATGAGGGTTTCTATCACTTTCCAGTCTGCAGCGGTTTGAAGACTACCATCCGCATTGGTTGCCCGCGGAAAAAGATCGTTTGTAAACATGACCCCATGGCCTATGAATACATTGTCCTCAATCTTTACACCCTCGCATAAAAAACTATGGCTGGATATTTTACAATTTTCGCCTATTACAACGCCCTTTTGAATTTCAACAAATGCTCCTACTTTACTTCCATCTCCTATGCTGCACTCATAGGCATTTACAAAATCGAAGATGCGAACATTCTTCCCTATCCGGATATTATTCAGACTTTGTTTGCCGTTATTAATTGAGATAACTTCCATCGTTATTTTAGTTTTATTTCTCTTCCGTTTTCTTTTAAAGATTGCTGAGACGCCTCTAAAATTTTCACCACATCCATGCCAAGGTGTGCATTTGAAAGGGGTTCTTTTTTATGTAGTATAGATTGTATAAAATCTCCTGCCACCGCCGATAATGCTTCCTGGTTTAATAATTTTGGAATGTAAATATCTCCTATGCGATAATCAACCAACACTTTATTTTTTTCTTCGTCAGTTATGTGGTTATAGCCGGTATCATAAACTCTTAATTTTTCTGACGGTTCCAGGTCATTGTATAAAATCATTTTCTTAGCTCCACCTATTAACGTTTGACGCACTTTTACGGGAGAAGACCAGGAGCTATTTATATGTGCAATAAAATCTGAATGATAATTAATTGTCAGGTAAGCGATGTTTTCTATTCCGTTTTGGGTATGAGAAATTCCCGTGGCATTTACACTGGCAGGAATTTCCTTAATAAGATACAGGAGAATTGAAATATCATGTGCGGCCAGGTCCCAAAGCACATTTATATCCGGTTGAAATAATCCCAGGTTGATACGAGAGGAGTCAAAATACAGCGGAATACCAATAGCGCCACTATCCATTAGTTCTTTCATTTTCTGCACAGCTCCGGTATAAAGAAATGTGTGGTCAACCATCAGGGTGAGATCTCTTTTTCCCGCAAGGGCAATCAATTCTTCTGATTCTGCCACGGACGATGCCAGCGGCTTTTCAATTAAAACATGCTTGCCATTTTCTAACGCTTTTTTGGCAAGAGTATAATGAGAAAAAACTGGCGTTGCAATAACGACTGCATTAATATCGGGATCGTCGATTATTTCTTCAGCATTGTCAAGAGCATTTATTGACGGGTATAGTTTTGCGATTCCGCACAGCCGATCTTTCCGTACATCTGCCACCGCCTTCACCTGGCAATCATCAGAACAAAAAAAATTTCGGACCATATTAGGCCCCCAATAGCCATATCCGATAACACCAATTACAATATCCTTCATTATTTGAATCAATTAATATTAACCAGGCTGAATGTTTCTGAAAATCCTGTTTAAGAATATTGGAATGAGAGGCAGGATCAAAGATATAATTGTTTACTGTGCCAGCGATATGCGTACCTGTAGACCACCCCTGGTATTGGTAATAGGAAATGCATTACTGATCTTGGGTATGTTACGGTTTTGTTCAAAATATAATTTCAGGCTTACCCGGTTATTTAGAATATAATCAATAGAAGGAGCTATGCGAATTACCTTCTGACCCGATGTGCCAAACGAAGTTCCCTGGTCAAGTTTACTGTTTGCAGTGGCGTCATCACGAATACTGAAATCAAACCGGAAAGTAACATCATTGTCCAGTTTTAATCCTTTTTTGCCGATGGTAACATTCTTGAAAAAGGGTAACCCTTTTTTTCGCCAGTTAAAACCAACTGTAGTTTCTGTTGAGCGATTTTCTGCCAGCTGGTAATCAATCAGGCTTAAACTTAGTGACCGGGTTTTCCTAAATTCTGCTCTTATTGATAGTTGATTAGTAAAGGTCATATCAACTTCAATAAGAGGATCAAAGCTTTCCTGTATTGTAATATTGGGTACCAGGAAAAATGGAATATAGTTTCCGGTAAGTGTATCCCGGAAAAATGGATAACTAACCCGGAAAGGATCCTGGTATAACAGCGCTGTATTAAAACTATTCATACTTAGTGTGCTGTGGTATCCATGTTTGATATTGACATTGGAAAATATTTTGTCAATGCCTGGTATCCGGGACAGGCCATTATAACTAACAGTCCAGTTTGGTCGTGGAATTAATCCTCCAAAGGGATTGGAACGTATACCCGGATTACTATTTTTAAATAGCTTAACAGACCCGGGATCCTTATTGGTGTAGGCAGCCAGGAAAGCGGGTATTACCACATCCTGTGCATAGCGGCCATAGCCTTGAACATATCCATCTGGATCTACCGCATTTGAATTGGCATAAGGATTTAATCCTTTTAATTTTTGAGATAGCAGTACCCTGTTTGATTCAAATTCTTTAAAGGTGGCCGATATAATATTGGGATCAAATTTGGTAAACATGGTTTGATAGGAAATGTAGCTGATGCTGAAACTTCCCATGGCATATGGGTTTAGTCTTGTCAATCCTACATTATCAAACTTACTGGTGTCCTTATATAGTTCAGAGTATTGCTTGCTGAATGACTTGTCAATATTGATATCAATATTGAGATCGCGGAACGGGCTGACCTGGGCTGTAACATTTAACCGCTGGTTATACCGCTGTTGTATCATAGCGGATACCAAGGTATCCATAGATAACAATCCCCTGGCGCCAAAACGATTGATCCAGCTGGTGTCCGGTTGGTATCCGAAAATATAGTTAAAGCCAGGGTTGCCATTTTTTACATTTGCTCCCAGCACATTTGTACTATCCATATATCCGGGCAGGATAGTGCCCATATCTTCATTGTATTGTATACCTACTCTTTTTACTGATGTAGCAATTCCACCGGCTAACCTTGCCAGGCCACCAATTTCCAGCGGTTCACTTTTTCTTTGTTGTTTTAATTTTCTTCTTTCTTCTTTGTCTTTCCGCCGAGCCTCTTTCCTTGCTTTTTTCAATTCCTTCGGAGTCATTTTTGCCCTTATTGAATCAGGGATATCAACTGATGTTTTTATTTTTTGTTTATCATTTACTTTTTTAGGTTCATTTACCCGTGAACTGTCTTTATTTTTTTTATTGCCTGCAGGCGCTGAATTAACTGCACGGAGAAATCTTGATTTGTTATATAGTTGTTCAAAGTTTAATTCTCCGTTTACTGTTCTGGTTTGGGAATTAGACAGGGTATTTCCAAGATCTCTGGCCAGCAAAGACGAAGCCAGCCAGTTGTATTGAGTGCTGTAGGAAGCTCTTAACGTTGTCCAGTCGAGCAGTGGAATTTTTTGCATAGGCACATTATAAGTTAATGTAGCCTGCTGGCTATATTGAGTATTACGTCCCCCTTTAAAAATATTCCTTTGAACCGAATCCTTTTTTTCTTTTGTGTCAATGCGGCCGAATGGTTCATCTACCCTTGCATTATTTGTAGCGGTAAAATCCAGGGATATTGATCTCGTTAACGGCCATTGCAAAATGTAATACCTGTCAAAGGTGTAATATTTATCGTAGGTCTCAGGTATCTTATAAGGTCCGCCGCCTACATTTCTTGGTCTTGTGGCGCCAAACTGTCTGAAGATATCTGCCTTGAATGATAATTGAGAAGGAACATAATTAAAATTAATATCCTTGATAAGACTAAGCCATTTTGATTTTGATTTAATCAATTGCTTGAAGGGTTCTACATATTTTGGTTTGGGAGCATAATTATAACCTAAAGCACCTCTTGTTCTCCGCATGGTGTAATTTTCAATAAGCGGGTTGTGCTGATTGGTTTCCAGGAAGGAGTAGTTGAGATCAAAATTGGTCACACTCCATATATTCGGTTGCTTGCCATCCGTTTTATTTTTTCTGACGTTGGTAAAATTCAACGTTTTAATGGTTGTGATATCCTGCGCATTGTTCCTGATAGAATCTTTTGCCTGTTTGCCATTGGTGTAGTCTAATTTTTCATTGAGCTTGATGTCGAGGTCATAAGGATCGTACTCCGGGGTACTTGTTAACCGGCTGATCCCGGCATAGACAGGAATTTGAATGCCCAACTCGTTTGGTAATAATTTACCGGCATCAATATTTGCAGAAAGATCAAAGGTGTAAAGGTCTTCACGGCTTCTTTCATTTACTCTTTGCTCCAGGGTACCAAAGCCCCTGCTTCTCGCTGTTCCGGAGAGGGTAAGACTACCCAGGTCCGCCAGTTTTAAATCCACACGGCCCAACGCAGCCCAGCCGCCTTTTTCATCCAGGTGAGAAAAACGAAGTTCATTAAACCACACTTCAGCGCATGCCGTTGGCAGGTTGGTATTTTCCACTGAAAGCAGCATTCCTTTTACCTCCCCCAGGTTAGGGTTTCCAATGACAGCATACCTTCTTCCATCCGCTAAGGTTTCGCTGTAATATTCTGATGAAGGAACTGCCTGTTGATTACGCCGTGATTTTAGCCGGCTCAATTCCTGTAGATCAAAGTCAAGATTATTTTGTTCAGGCCAGATCCGGAGGCTATCCGTTTCTCCCCAGTTTGTCTTCTTCAACGGTACTCTTACTTCATAATAGTTGCCCTGGAAATCACTTCCAATTCTAACAATTGCCGTTAATGAATTGTCGGCAATTGCTGCATCACTTCCTGTTCCTTCCGCATGTATAAACATTCTCATTTTACCATACTGGCGCATGTCGAGGTTGATCGTTTTAAAAACCCCTCTGGATTGCATGTTTGGCAGATCACAAAGCTGAACGCTCAGTGCCTGCTCATTCAGAAATAACTGGACATTATTATTACTTAACTGCTGTTGTCTGTCAATGCCCGGCGGACTTACATATCGTACCGGCTGGCGTTGATCATTTTCTTCCAAATTAACCGCCAGTGTATTAAATTCAACCGGGTCATTGGCCGGCAGGTTTTTGTACTGGCCGGTGGTATCAATTACATATTGAAAATTTCGCCATTGATTTCTTACCAGTTCAAGTTTTCCAAAGCGCATCACCACCTGGTCTTCAAATCCAGTTGCAAACATTCGGATAAACCTCACTGATTTGAAATCCGGAATATTACCGACTTTACTTTCATAATCTGAAACAGGAATCCGGAACAGGTACCAGGTTTCAGCACGGCTTGAATTATCGGGGAGATTGATATTGACAACTCTTTTGTCAGTAATAAAATTTGTGCCCACCAGCATATTGGGCTTAATGTCCACTTTATATTGAAAATATTCTTCGGATTCACTTAATGTATTATCACGGTTGAGCTCTTCCGCGTCCGGATATTGTGTAAATGCATTTACAAACTGGCTTTTGTTATCTGATACCGGTGAGTTGCCATGCGGATTATTAATGTCTTTATACCTTCTTAGTATTCCAACTCCGGCTACATCATAGGACGGATCACGGTAGGGTTTGAAATTATCTGCAGAGGGGTCTGCCTGTGCTTTTGCCTGTGCCGCGGGAGGCAAACTGGCCAGGTATGGACTAAATTTAATTTTTTCTTCTTCATCCGTCAGCCCATCAAAACCTACGTCCTGGAATTGCCGGTCGCTTGGTTCATTGCTAAAAGCATTTGTAACCTGTAACGGATTAGAAGGAACCTTACCCCAAACCGTATTGTTATCTACCTGTGCATTATTGGTAGGGGTGGGTAGGCCGTTCTCATACTGACGCTTACCATCTTTTAAAACATCTTCGGAAATAGTTCCCAGGTTAAAATATAATTGACCTCCTGTACTAGCCTGATTAATTACATAGGGGTCCTGCATCCAGAATTCGATATACTCAATATTGCTGGTTTCAAAATCCGTTTGATCGATATTACGCATAAGACCTCCCCAGGCTTGTTTCGGATTAGCCAAACTTCCATCCGGATTGATCCTTCCACTTCTGTTTTCAAAATTATAAGGACCCTTTTCTTTAGGGTAATAAGCCAGGTCAAATGTGGTTAATAACCCCTGGCCAAAATCGGTAGTGCGTTGAGGAAATATTTCTCTTTGCAATACCTGCCTGGTTTCGGGTTTTGATAATTCAGCCGGATTATTTTGATAAGGATTGTTATTATTTCCTCTTTCCTGTAAGACAGGCTCTATATTATACCAGGCTATTTTACTCCGATTATATCCGCTTGCCAGGTTATTGTCTAATGATGATTCGGGAAATAATCCATTTCCCTGGGGTACAGAAGAAAGATTCCAGCTGATCAATGGAAAACGAAGGTCAATGCCTGAGCGGGTGCCCTCAAAATCATCAATATATACCAGGCCCGCATTCCCCTTTCCAATTTGAGGGGCATGGCCGGGTTGAAGCATGGCTGCTTCCGCATAAGCAGTAATAGATGAAACCTCCTGCGAATTATAGAAAGGCAATTTATTTATCCACTTGGTCAGCCGGGGCCAATCACTTCGGTAATCGGCATCCAGTCCGTACATGGTATTCCTTATTGGATCATCTCCATATCCTTGTTTTACAAAAAAGGGTCTTTCTCCCAGCCGGGCTATTGTTCCTCCAAGAGTTAGTTTTTTATTGGCAAAATAATCCAGGCGAAGCCCCATATAATTTCGTTGTTGTATGCCAAAGGCTGCCTGGTTTTCATATTGAATATTTACAGGTACACCCGAGTTGATAATGGCCTGGTTGATTACCCGTAAGGTTCCCAGATCATAATTGATCTCATAGTCAATATTTTCCTGCAGCGCCTGCCCTCCTGACGTAACTGTAACTGAACCACGGGGGATATTGAATCCAAGCTGGTAATCACCTCCGGATGAGGTTGATTTGGAACGTCCGTTAATTTCAAAGCGATTAAGGTTTGCAAAGGTTTGAGCAATCGCCTTTATAGTATCATATAATGGATAATAGAGATATTTTTCACGCAAAGCCTGGGAACTGTACACATAATCCAGGTCGTGACCAAAAGGTTCCAAAACCGGAAAAACGATCCGGCTCATTGAGGACAAAATTGTAAACCCTTCAATAAAGTCAAATACGCCATCCGGTTGCGGATCATTTTGGTTATTTAACCGATCCAAATTGACCAATGAAAGTATAGGCTGGCCCTGGTACTGAGGCAAAACATCATCCGGAGGTAAATATCTTTTTTCTCCCAGGCTGGGTTCCTCATAGATCAGGTCAAGTTTGAAATCATTCCTTTCCAGCTGGCCATATCCTACAGAATACACATTCTTCATCATCAGGTCCCATATAGGCAGGTTGGTACGCTGCGATGTGGCTTTTAATAATTTCAGAAATAAAACTCGCTGGGTAGAACCCGATGTATCAGGAGGAACATCTTGTGAAAATTCACCCACCTGGAATACACGGCCATTGTACGTATATTGAAAAGCCACGCCCAATACTTCATCCGGCTGTAAAGGCTGGGTGAGAGATAGAAATCCTATTTGGGGATTATAATAATAATCGGAAGGCAATAATTTGCGGGCGAAAGTTTTTTCAAAATCCTGAACGGGCTTAAGTCCCATGCCGGTAAGTGAGCCCTGCACCAGCGATGAGTTGCGGCTGTTTGGATTGGAAAGTATATTCCGGTACAGGCTATTGGCTCCGTTATCAGGCAAAGTATTGGGATTACCGGGAGGGCCTATAAAAGGATCCCCTTCACCCAAATCCATAAGGGCAACAATATCTCTTGTATCCGTGGTGGCTCCCACTCTGTTTGTTACCCATACTTCCATCCGCAATATTTGTACAACTGAATTAACAACCGGCAATTGACTCATTGCCTTATTGTAATTATTGCGGAAATATTGAGCTAATAAAAAGTGCCTGTTCTCTTCATATTCGTCTGCTTTTAATGAAAATATTTGCGAAGCCGATCCCCCTTGCATATCCAGTGATTGGCGCTGGGCCCTTTGATTAGCCAATACCCCGGTGACAAATAATTTTCCAAATTGAAGTTGTGTCTTTATACCAAATAAGGATTGAGCTCCGGGTATCAAAGTTCCTTTGGAAGTGAAATTAACATTCCCAAGCTGAAACTGTTTTATGATCTCGTCATCCTTACCCTGGTAATTTAAATTCAATTGATTCTCGAATTCAAAATTGGCTAAGGTGTTATAATTTATTGGAAGTTTTAATTTATCTCCTATATTGGCATCAACCTGTAGCTGCGCATTCATATTAAAATCCAGTCCCCCGTTTTTCCTGGCCCTTTCAGGCAAAGTTGGATTCTTTATATTCTGTCCCTGGTAACCTGCCAGCAGATCCACATACCCGGAGGGTTTTATATCAACCTTGCCAACGCCAACTATCCGGTTGAACCATCCTTTATTTGAATTGAATTTTGGCTTGAAGAGCCGGCGGTTCATATCAACAAGCATATCGGCCCTCTTTCTGAAATAGGCGTTTTCATCTTTTTTCCCTTGCAGTCGAAGAAATTCGTCCCGGGTAAAGGTGACAGGGGTTCGGTAATTTTTGCCTCCAATTTTTTCTATCACAAAATATTGACCGGTAATCGGGTCATATTCAACATTGCGCTTGATGAAAGCGGTATCACTGAAATCAAATGTATTTCGGTTAGGGTTGGTAAAAGGATCACCATATCGGTCAGTAATCGGGAAACGAAGCGTATCAATTTTGGAAGTATCAACCTGGGTTGTTGTCGGATTCTGATAGAAACGGGCGTTAGATTGAACTGTAAAGGCCAATAAGATGGTAAAAAATGATACCATCACACGTAAAATATGAGCAGAATTTTTGTCCAAGTATTCTCAGAATCAATTAGTCCAGTAATAATTGTTCGTTAGAGGCTACGCAGTGATTTTTTGATCAACTCTTCAACGGGCAAACCCGGCTCCGAAGCCAGCACCTTTTTTACAGCCTGTTCAGCAGCCGACCGGTTGATGCCCAAAGCTGTCAGTGCATTTAACGCATCTTGTTGCAATGTATTGCTTCTCAATGGGGAAATATTTGATTCGATGGGGTGTTTTACCAGTTTATCCTTTAGCTCCAGCACCATTCTTTCCGCCGTTTTCTTGCCTATTCCTTTAATACTCTCCAGGGTCCTGATGTCGGAAAGTATAATGGCACTTGCCAGCTCATCTGGTTTCATATATGAAAGCATGACCCGGGCGGTTGAAGCGCCAATGCCAGAAACGCTTGTCAATTGCAAAAACATCTCTTTTTCTGCCACCTCAAAAAAACCGTAAAGTATATGTGCATCTTCCCGGATGATCAATATAGTATGTAATAGTCCTTTTTCTAAATGTTGTATCCGGCTATATGTATTGAGCGTAATCTGTACATCATAACCGATCCCGTTGACATCAAGCTGCACTGCGGCCGGGGTTTTATTTACAAAATCACCTTTCAGATATGCTATCATAGCTGCGAAAATAGGAGAAATCGCAAAAGCGGGAATTTGAAAATGATTAATAGTCAAACTTCCCTTTTAAAAACGGTAAGTTTTTTTTTAAAAAGCAGGAGGCTTTCTTTTTAAAGTGATCAGGTTGGGAGGCACCTAACGAATAAGCATAGTGGTTCCTTTTCGAAAAATTTGTTTATCTGTACCGCGGAGTGTATAACTCAGGAACCATACAAACACCCCCGAGTTTTGCTGAATGCCTTTAAAGTTTCCATTCCATTTATCCTGCCAGCTACGGGTTGAAAAAACCTGCTGGCCCCAGCGGTTGAAAACTTTAAATTCCAGGTTTTCGGCTTTTAATGCATTGTTGGGGAATAAATAATCGTTTAACCCGTCACCATTGGGTGTAAATGCAGTAGGTACTGCTATAAAGCAATTATCAAATACCATTAATCTTTTACTAATGCTATCGCTGCACCCAAATGTGTTATTTGTAGCTACCAGTTTGATCATGTAGGCAGACTCAATATTGTTGGCCGGGAATGTAAATGGAGCAGGAGTTTTTAACCGGCTGGAATGGAGAATATCATAGTTCCATCTCCAGGAATCAATTAGTCCTGTACTGGTATTTTCAGCCATAAAAAGATCCTCCGGACATATAAAATCAGGCATCTTAAAATCAACTTTTACCTCATTGTCTAAAACAATAGAATTGGATACAGAGTCACTGCAAACATCGTTGGTCACTTTTAATTGTACAATATTGGTGCTGCTTGCAGGAAAAATAATAGAATGAGAAGGTGTATGATGAGTAATGTTGTTGTTAAAGGTCCAGTCCCATTTATTTACATCATGAGCACCATTATGTGAAAAGGCCAGGGTGTCAAACCGGCAGCCTAATTTATTGCTATAATTGAACCTGGCCGAGACGGTATCGCTGGTAGTAAACGTAACAGGCAAAGGTTGTATAATCTTACCACATTCATCAATAACTGCACCTCCGTTAACGCTTAATTTTGGAGTAACTGTATAAAGACCTTTTGTATAAACAGGGTTTTGAAAAATTACAGTAATAATATTGCTTAAACCGTTAGAGCAATCACCTGCCGCAGATATTACATTAACAGGAGTTGGGCCGCTAATCAAAAAATTACTGCCGTTTGCGGCAATGGAACTGCAATCAATTTTCTTGCTGAAATATAATTTTATAGCATTGGGAGCACATCCCGTTTTGCCGACGCTGTCAATAGGTATGGGCCGTGGAATAGTATATGCAAAACTGGTTTGCTCAGCATCGGGTATTGCTCTTTCACAATTGTCAAGCAAAGAATTGTTATCACTTCCCTTATTTATTATGAGTTGATAATTTGCCGAGGGTAATGGTGATGCCAGAATAAGCGTCAGTTCATCAAAGTCAAATGATGAGGAACAATTAGCTGCAACTGCGGAAACGATAGTAGTAAGAGCTGGCGAGAGACTAAACTCACTGCCCGTTGAACTCAAACTACTGCATCTCATTTTTTTATTCAGTTTTAGCGTAATCTTTGATCCGTCGCAGGCGGGCGACGCTTTTTGAAGATGAGGCTCAGCCGGATCGGTAATGATTGCTGTTCCTCCGGCAAATGACAGGGAATAGCCGCTTTGTGAATTGGTAAAATGACTGACCAGTAAAATGTATTCATGGCCTGCGATCAATTCAGGCATTTTTGCAAAACGGGATTCCGTTCCGTTGTAGGCCGATGCACATTGAATAAAATTAACTCCGGTAGCTGATGTACCCGTTGGCCCGGGATTGCCAGCCCAGTTGCCGGAAACGATGATATTCCGGTTGGTGAAAACCTCTTGCGGATCCAGCCCGGTTACATCATAAAGTTGCCAGTCATAATCGTCAGCAGGATCTTTTGGTGTAATCACAAATCCAAGAGTTCCCGGGACATAGCAGGTGAATTTATACCAGAAAGGGTTCCTGTTTTCATAGTTGGCATTCCCATTTCCTGAGCAACCCGGAACAAAGAGGCTGTTGGTACTGCAGAGTGGTACATTATCCTGGTCAAATTTGGTAGTACCGCAAACAGGAAAAGCGGTGGCAGGTGTTTGACCCAATGTGGAGCAAGCCTGGCCCAACGCTGTATTTATCTGAAGGCAAAGAAAAATGAAGAGGAGTAAGATTCCGGGCTTTTGTCTCATATTGGTATGAACGTAAAATAGCAAAAAATATGGGCTATAACACTGACAATTAATTTGATTTTTACGTTGCCTGGTTTAAATTCTCAGGCGATGCGGTATTGCTTACCAGGTAAAGATAACACAACGTTTTGTAGTTCAAGGCCCAGGATAGCAGCTGCCACAGAACTGCTGCTCATACCACTTTTGAAATTTATTTCATCAATATGCACGGAAGGTTTATCCTTTAATATCTCAATTATTATTTTTTCGTCGTTGCTCAATTCAATAAATAGTTCCTTTTGCTTTTTAATGGTAGGGTTTTTTCGTTCTTCCCATCCCATCCATTCTATCACCTCCTGAGCGTCTGTCAGCAAAACGGCTTTATTGTTTTTGATCAGGTAATTGCACCCTTCACTTTTAACATCATTTACTTTTCCGGGAAAAGCAAAAACATCTTTATTGTAATTATTGGCTAGTTCTGCTGTTATCATGCTACCGCCTTTTATTCCTGTTTCTACTACAATTGTAACATCGGTCATTCCTGCAACAATACGGTTCCGGGTAGGAAAATTATGTTTATCCGGCTTGGTTTTACTTTTATATTCCGTAATCAGGCCACTGCCAGATTTGATCATTTCTTTTGCCATGCCGGTATGTTGATTGGGATAAACCTGGTCCAGTCCATGTGCAAGAACGCCGACTGTTAATAGATTATTTTTCATGGCTGCCTTATGCGCAAGGGCATCAATTCCATAAGCAAGTCCGCTTACTACAATTACATTTTGTTCCTTTAATTCTTCAATTAATTTTTCTGTTATTTGTTTTCCGTAATCGGTATGGTTACGGGTACCAACCACTGCAATAACTTTTCCCTGGTTAAGATCTACTTCTCCTTTATAATACAAAAGGGTAGGCGAGTCGAAGCAATTTAACAGCCGTTTGGGGTAATCCTTATGTGTAATGAAAAGCGGTTTGATCTTATATTTTTCAATAAAGGCGATTTCTTCTTCTGCTTTTGAAAAATCAGAAAATGCTTTTATGGATGCAGCTCTCACAGAACCCACGCCTTCTATTTTTTCAAGCTCCCTTTTTTTTGCTTTAAAAATATCGGGAGCATCGTATAGCTGTAACAGAATCTTTGCCTGAACGGGTCCAATATTAGGAATGAGGGTTAAAGAAATCTGGAAAAGCAATTCATCATTCATTTGATAAATATATCATGATGAAGTTACAAATTGAAGCGTCAGATTTTTGGGATAATTTTTATTAATATTGATGCCGTACTAGTTTATTGTCTGAATTGCTTAATGACATTTAATGACATTTTCAGCGACTAATATTTTTACCGGCTAACTACTTTCAATTCGGTTCTCCGGTTTTTTGACCTGCCATCTTCCGTGCTATTATCTGCAACGGGTTGTTTTTCGCCAAAACCTTTATAGGTAAGCCGCTGTGGGCTGATCCTGTTATTGATGAGGTAACTAACCACAGTTTTTGCCCTGTTATTTGACAGAATTAAATTATCTGCCGGTTTGCCTGCATTATCTGTATGGCCTGAAATTTCAATTTTTAAAGTTGGATTATCATTTAGCAATTGAACTATTTTATCCAGTTCTGCCATGGATGTGGATTTGATCTCAAATTTATTGACGTCAAAAAATATGTTATTCAGCACAACGGAAGCATTTTCTTCCAGGGGTTGTAAAGGAATGTTTTTTTGATAAACCGAGTCCCTGGAATGTAGACTCAGAAAGAAATTATCAGAATAAAATAAATATCCTTTACGGTTTACATTAAACGCATAATCCTTTCCAACAGGCAAGGTGATCAGGTAATATCCTTTTTCATCGGTTTGCACTTTTGAAATGGTTTGTTTCGAAGCCATATCAATCAGCTCGACGGCAGAAGGTAATCCCACTGAAGTTTTTTTATCAAAGACCTGTCCTTTTATCCATAATGTTTTATGGGGGCGAATGTCCTCCCGCAATTGAAAAGTGTAAATATCCATCCCGCCTTTTGTGTCATTTCGGTCACTTGCATAATAAGCGGTTTCTCCGCTGGCGGAAACAAATAATGTTCCTTCCCGGCTAATCGTATTAATGGGGTAACCCAGGTTGATTGGTTTACTCCAGTCGCCCATGGGCCCTTTTTTCACATAAAACAAATCATCATCGCCATAACCCGGCCAGTAGTTGGAAGTAAAATAAAGGGTTTGATTATCCGCATGAATGAAGGGACTTTGTTCATCACCGCTGGTATTTATTCCTTCACCCAGGTTCTCAGCTTCTCCCCATTTTCCATTGGCTTGTAACCTGGATATATAAATATCACTTCCTCCAAAACCTCCTGGTCTGCGGCTGGCAAAATAAAGCTCTCTCTTATCAGGGGATAAACAAGGTTGTGAGTCCCATTGATCTGAATTCACCCATCCTCCTGCATTCACGGGTTCACTCCATCCTTCTTTTTGGAGGTAGGAAATATAAATATCGCAACTACCAAATCCCTGCGGACGGTTGCAGCCTGTAAAAACCAGCCATTGACCATCCTGGGAAATATTTTGAGCGCCTTCATTTTGCTCAGAATTCACATAACCTTCTATTGGTTTTGATTTTGTCCATTGACCCGTATCCCGCCGGCTGCTGAAAAAATCTTCGTTCATACCTTTAAGTCTTCGTGTAAAGACCAATTCCTTGCTATCTATAGTCAGCGAGGGAAAATATTCTGATTCCACGCTGTTGATTTCAGGACCCATATTTACAGGGGAAAAAATGTAATTCTTGTTCGGATTTTTTTTTGAATATTCAACGGCAAATTCATAACAACGTTTGCGATATTCAGCTGCCTTAAAGGAGTTAGAATTTTTAGGAGGATTTTTCTCCAATAGTTCATTGATCGCATTCAATGCTTTTTCAAATTCTCCCTGGCCCGCGAGGTTGATTGAATAGGGAAGTTTATACTCTGCCGTATAAGCAGGATCCCTGGCAAAAGCCTTTTCATAATATTCTATGCTGGAGGAATAGTTTTTTAATTGCCCATACACTCCGGCAAGAGATAAATAAGCGTCCAGATAATTATTGTCCGTCTGAATGGATATCTTAAGCAATTCAGCTGCATTGTCAAGGTGGCCATCCTGCGCCTGCTCTAAAGCCTGGTTATATATTGTGATAGCCTTTTTGTTGACTTTATAAGGATCGTATGCCTGAGAAAACGAACCACTAATCAAAACATAGGTTGTTAGAAAAAGAATTGCTTTTTTCATTGATCCGGATATTTCTTATTCATAACGAAACTAACGGATTTTTATTCCTGTTATTCTTTTGAGCCCATCTTTGATAGTATGAACACTAAACTTTAGATATTCTTTACGAGAAATGCCCGGCAGATTGGCATTCAATGGATATAATCCGGTAAATTTTAATTATTATATTTTGTAAAAACAAAGGCTTCTCTATTGACTTGATTTCGGTTGAATTTCATTTGAGGAGTTACTTCTTTTTCAGGTCGGCTAAATACGAAGTAAGATTTAAAAAAAGTAACATAATCAAGCAAGGCATAAATAAAAATGATTATGCCGGTCATTTCCAGGAACTCTTCTAAAGCGCATATCAAATAATAATAAGATTTTACTCCAAAAATTGCAATGACATGGCCCTCTATTATTTCAAAACCTATTGTTGCAGTAATGTAAATAATAGAGGAACTAATAAATAGGTTTCTGGTTTTTTTCGGTAATGCAAATACAAATTTGGCAAAAATGCCACAGGCAACAAAAACAAATAAACCATAAGGCAATATCCATGGATATTTTAGATAACCTTCAGGATCTGGTTTAATATAATGGCCAATTTTATTAAATTTTTCATGGATACTTATTGATTCATCCACAGCCAGAAAGAAAAGAATTAAACTTAAAAGTAACCAGTGATTTACATATTTTTGAGCATACTGTTTTGAAACCAGGTATATCATGAATAAAAGAGCGCCAGCTACAGTTAAAACGAGTGACGAATAAAAGGTAGGAATATTAGATTCTTCACTTGCGTCGAACAAATACACCAGTCCTTTTGTAAAAAAGCCATTGTACCCAAGATTTTTTTGGAGTACTATGCTAATCAGATTAAATACAAAGAGAAAACCTGCTATACCAAATAGATAAATCGCTGTCCTTTCAGGGGTAATAACAATTGAGGATTGTCTTACTTTGAGAGTCTTGTAATTAGTAGTCATTTTATCAGTATTCTAAGGTGTACAGAATGGGAATTGGAGGTGCGGTCTCGTAGACAGGATAAAATGGATGCGATTAGTTATGTAGTATATATCCTATTAACTCTTTCTTAAAACTCAGGTCATGACAGGATAAGAGAAAGGTTAATAAAAGGATGAAGAATTTACTTGCAGTGAACAAATATAAAATAAGGATTTCAGGAATCAAAGCCTTTTCAAAATTTGAGCTGCAATGATAATATGCCCGGATTAAGGCACATTGATGTACTTATGAATCTGGAGGCTTAGTTCCCACTGAGGGTTATTTTTTATGTAATCGACTAGGAGCGAGGTTATTTGATTTGCTTTACTCCATTCAGGCTGCAAATAAAGCCTGCAATGAGAGGATACCATCTTTTTATACTTTTCGGCCCATTTCAAATCAGATTTATTATAGACAATGATCTTTAATTCATGAGCAACCGCTACCACTTCGGGCAACGGTTCCTTAAATTTTTTGGGAGAGAGGCAGATCCAGTCCCAGGTTCCCGACAGCGGAGATGATCCTGAGGTTTCAATATTTGTTTGTAATCCTGAACGTTGAAGAGCGAGTGTCAACTTATCCAAATTGTGGATTAAAGGTTCGCCACCGGTGATCACAACTATTTTTGCCGGGGTACTCTTAACAGCAGATACCAAACTTTCTAATTCGTATAACGGATGTTTTGAGGCATCCCAGCTTTCTTTTACATCGCACCATACACATCCTACGTCGCATCCTCCAAGACGAATGAAGTATGCTGCCTTTCCCTGGTGATATCCCTCTCCCTGAATGGTATAAAAATGCTCCATCACTGGCAGTTGTGGCGCCTTTATTTTAATTGAATCAATCATTTCAACCTTTTCTTATTGTAATTAATTCTTCATAACACACGACTTGAAAGTATTCTTCATTAAAGCTGCAATAGTCATAGGTCCTACCCCACCCGGAACAGGTGTTATCCAGGAAGATTTTTGGGATACTTCCTCGTAGGCTACATCGCCCTTTAATTTAAATCCACTTTTTTTTGAAGTGTCTTCTACTCTTGTGATCCCTACATCAATAACAATAGCTCCTTCTTTAACCATATTTGCTTTTACAAATTCTTGTCGTCCCAGGGCAGCCACTATAATATCTCCCTGCAGGCAAATTTCGTTAAGATTGCCAGTATGCGAATGGCAAATTGTAACCGTGCAATTTCCCGGGTTCGTATTTGCGCTTAATAAAAAACTAATGGGCCTGCCCACGATATTGCTCCTGCCAATTACTACGGCATGTTTCCCCCTGGTATCAATTTTATAATGTTGAAGCAATAATATGATACCATAGGGTGTAGCAGGCAGAAAGGTGGGTGCACCCTGAACCATTTTTCCTATACTTACCGGATGAAATCCATCCACATCCTTATCAGGATTAATGGTATTAATAACTTTTTCATCTGAAATATGTTTGGGCAATGGCAATTGAACTAAAATCCCGTCTATATCCGGATCTGTATTTAACTCTTCAATTTTTTCAAGCAATTTGTTTTCTGATATGTCACCCTCAAAACGAATGAGAGTGGACTTAAATCCTGTTTCTTCACAAGCTTTAACTTTGGCCGCTACATAAGTTTCACTTGCCCCATTTTTTCCAACAAGTATTGCTGCCAGGTGGGGGATCTTTTTTCCTTCATTTGACCGCTGTGCAACATGTATCCTGAGTTCATCTTTTATTGCCTGGGCAGCTTTTTTCCCGTCTAATATTTGCATGGCGCAAACCTACATAAAGTTTATGTGCTAACACCGGGGTAAACGAATAAATAACCTCTTCTAATCATCAACTTCTTTAAAGGGATGTGATATAATTTTAATAACTTTCTATAGCCAAAAACCAGCCGGGTGAAAAGTAAATGCATTTGTTTATTTTTTGTTTTATCAATAGGTGTATTAGTTTATGGCCAGACTTTAAGAAGACCAGCAAATATCCCGTATATCAGCCTTGGATCTTACAGTGTTAATTATGCAGATATCCTTTCTTTTATTACAAACCAGGCATCACTTGCTCAAATTAAAAAACCTGCTATAGCAGTTTTTGGAGAAAAGAGGTTTCTGTTAAGCGAATTAAACAACTTCATAACTGGCATAGCTATTCCCACAACTTCAGGAAATTTTGGAATAAAGGTTGGGTATTATGGATTTACGGAATATAATGAAACACAGCTTGGTTTGGCTTATGGCCGCAGGTTGGGTAGTAAAATCGATATAGGAGTACAGATTAATTATAATGGAATACGGATAGCTGGCTACGGAAACGATGCAGCTATAGGTTTTGAAATAGGAACAGTATTCCATCTTACAGAGAAGATTCATACGGGCGTTCATGTAAGCAATCCTGTTGGAGGAAAATTTGGAAAAGATCAGCAAGAAAAATTATCGTCCATATATACAATAGGAATAGGGTATGAAGTATCAGAAAAAGTTTTTATAGGTGCAGAGGTAGTTAAGGAAGAGGATTTGCCTGTTAATGTAAATACCGGGATACAGTACAAGATACTACCGCAGTTATCTGGCAAGATGGGGATATCATCGGGGACTTCGTCAGGATGGATAGGGGTTGGGTTGTCATGGAGATCATTTCATATGGACATTACATCAGCCTTCCATCCCCACTTGGGTGTCACCCCAGGTCTGTTTTTCCTTTTTACTATTGATAATAAAGAAAATTGAAAAGGTTCAGTATTATATTATCTATTTTCCATTTCCTAGTGTATGTGTCTGTAGCCCAGGATATTCCTCCCTCCAACGAACAGCAACTTGAAAATCTTACTGATGCAGACCAGGCAGAAACGGAAGATGATTCTTATTTATTGCAATTGGAATATTACCGGAAGTACCCGCTGAATCTGAATACAGCTGACATCAATGAATTGAGGGATTTAAGAATATTAAATGGTTTACAAATCGCCAGTCTCATTTCCTATCGCAGGTTATTTGGAAAATTTATTAGCCTTTATGAATTACAGGCTGTTCCTGCCTTTGACCTGGCCACAATCAGGAAACTATTAGATTTTGTTACTATAAACTCCTACGGATCTTTAAGAGAAGATTTTTCTGCCAGGCTGAAAAATGGCAGCCAAAATTTGTTATTGCGTTATTCACAGGTATTGGAAAAAGCAAAGGGATACGATAAATCAAGACCAGGAACTAAATACCTTGGTGGCCCTCAAAGATTATTTCTTAGATACAGGTATGTTTATAAAAACTTATTGCAATATGGATTCACCACCGAAAAAGATGCCGGTGAACAATTTTTTAAGGGGAAACAAAACAACGGGTTTGACTTTTTTTCATTTCATTTATTCACCGGCAACACGGGTATAGTAAAGGCTTTCGCATTGGGTGATTTTACTGTTAACATGGGGCAGGGGCTTGTGCTCTGGCAAAACCTGGCATTCAAAAAAAGCGTAGATGTAATGGGTGTAAAAAGGCAATCCGCCGTCCTGCGCCCTTATCATTCTTCCGGCGAGTATAATTTTAACCGGGGAGCGGGCATCACTCTAAAATTAAAGAATTTGGAAACCACTGTATTTGCCTCGATCCGGCATTTAAGTGCAAATTTTATAGCAGATACAATTAATAACTACGATTACATTTCTTCTTTTCAAACTTCAGGATATCACCGAACTGTTTCAGAGCAAGCGGATAAAAACATATTAAAACAATTCTCCTCCGGAGGAATTTTGAAATATTCTGGCAATCGATGGCACGTTGCAATCAATGGTTTATTTTATCATTTCTCAAAGCCGGTTCAAAAAGGTGACGAGCCTTACAATTTGTTTTCCGTTAAAGGGAAAACCTGGCATAACTTCAGTGTAGATTATAGTTATACTTATAAGAGTCTTCACTTTTTTGGTGAAGGGGCTATTGACAAAAATTTTAATACTGCTTTTTTAAATGGCCTTTTAATAAGTGTAGATTCAAAAGTTGATTTATCCCTTGTGCAAAGAACTATTGCAAAAAATTACCAGGCCATAAATGGAAATGCTTTTACAGAAAATACTTATCCAACCAATGAAAATGGTATTTATGCCGGAATCACTATTCGTCCCGCACAGGGATGGCAATTGGATGCATACGCAGATCTTTACAAATTTCCATGGCTTAAATACCAGGTGGATGCTACGGGTAATGGAAGAGATTACCTGGCTCAGTTAACTTACACGCCAAATAAACAATTTGAATTATACACCCGTTTTAGAAATGAAAGTAAGGATGCTAATCAGCAAAACAATATCAGTGTTACCAACAATGTCATCGCTGTTCCAAAAAAAAACTGGAGGTTTCAATCCAGTTATAAATTAAATTCAACAACAACAATCCGGAATCGCATCGAATTGGTTTGGTATAATGATAAGGAATGGGAAAGAGAAACCGGGTTTTTGATGTTTGTGGATTTCATTTATAAACCAGCGATGAAGCCATTTTCCTTGTTCATGAGGCTGCAGCATTTTGAAACCAGCGGTTACAATTCCCGATTATATGCTTATGAACGGGACGTATTATATAGTTATTCCATACCAGCTTTTTTTGACAAAGGATACCGGTATTATACCATGGCGAATTATGATATAACCAAAAGAATGTCTGTTTGGTTAAGATGGGCACAAACGATTTTTCTTGATAAAAAAATCATCGGTTCCGGGTTAGATGAAATTATAGGAAATAAAAAAACGGAGATTAAATGCCAGCTGCGAATACTGTTTTAATTTGAATCAAGAAGTTAATTATTTTAAAAGACTAATAATCGTTTGTTAAAAAAAACTTTATATTGCGCAGCACTTTCCGATATGTGGCTGTCTCTAGGGTAGCCTTTTCAAAGGGAATGGACGGATTTTACTGTTATTGTATTGGTTATTTTAACTTAAAAATTTTTATTCACATGAGAAAACTTGCATTATTAAGTGCAGTGCTGATGCTATTATGTACATTGGCTTTTGCACAAAAAACCGTAACTGGACAGGTCAGAAACAGCATTGGAGGCCCTGTTCCTTTTGCAACTATTACAGTTAAGGGTTCAAATACAGGAACCTCGGCAGACGCAAACGGTAATTTTTCAATCGAAGTTAAGGAGGGAGAAACGCTGATAATTAGTTCTGCCAGCTTTGCAGACCAGGAAATAAGAGTGGGAAAAGCTGCAACTATTTCAGTCTCTATGCAGCAGCAGGGAAATTTGCAGGAAGTAGTAGTTACTGCTTTAGGTATTAAAAGATCAAGAAACACGGTATCATATGCTGCTCAGCAAATTAAAGGTGAAGAAGTAAGCAATAACCGGAGTTCTAACTTTATGCAGAGCATGTCGGGAAAGGTTTCCGGTGTTGAATTTCGGCAGTCAAATACGCTGGGCGGATCAACGAATGTAGTTGTAAGAGGTACAAAATCAATTTCGGGAAATAACCAGGCATTATTTGTAGTAGATGGAATTCCCATTGATAATTCAAATGCAAAATCAGTAAATCCTAATACAGGTAATGCACAGCAATCTACTGGAAGGGGAGGTTATGACTATGGAAGCGCCGCAGCAGACATTAATCCTGATGATATTGAATCAATTACCGTGCTAAAGGGAGCAGCTTCTACTGCACTTTATGGTTCACAGGGTGGTAACGGAGTTATCTTAATCACAACCAAAAAGGGATCAAGAGGATTGGGCATTACGGTTAACTCCGGTTTTACTGTAGGTCAGTATGATAAATCTACTTTCATTAAGTATCAGAAAGAATATGGCGGCGGATATGGTGCTTACTATGAAGATCCTTCAGGTTTTTTCCTTTACAGAGATATAAATGGAGATGGTATTGATGACCTGGTGACGCCAACAAGTGAGGACGCATCTTATGGCGGAAAATTGGATGGCAGATTGGTATATCAATGGGATGCTTTTGATCCACTTTCCCCCAATTTCGGAAAAGCAAGGCCCTATTTAGCAGCTGCTAATATGCCCGGATCAATATTTCAAAATTCTGTTTCTTCTAATCAAAGTGTAGCGATTACCGGTGGTTCAGATATGGGCTCATTTAAATTGGGATATACAAGAACAGATGATAAAGGAATCATGCCCAACAGTAAGATCGCAAAGAATCTGATCAATTTTGGGGGAAGTTATAACCTGACTTCAAAATTGACAGCTGCTGCTTCAATAAATTTTTCAGGTATTAATGGAAGGGGAAGATATGGTACCGGATACGATGATAAGAACCTAATGGGTAATTTTCGCCAGTGGTGGCAGGTGAATGTTGATATTGATGAACAAAAGCAAGCCTATAACAGGGAAAAAAGAAATGTAACCTGGAACTGGGCTGATCCATCAGACCTTACCCCCATATATTGGGACAATCCTTATTTTACACGTTATGAAAATTACGAGACTGATGAGCGTAACCGGTATTTTGGTAACGCAAGTTTGAATTACAAACCTCTTGAGTGGTTAAATATAAATGGTAGTGTTGCTCATGATACATATAGCGAAATCCAGGAAGAAAGGCAGGCAGTAGGTAGCGTAACTACTTCCAGTTATAATAGAACGAACAGGAATGTAAGTCAAACCAATTACAACCTGATCATGAATATGGAGAAGAAGATCTCCAATGATTTTACACTTAGAGGATTGTTAGGTACTAACGTAAGAAAAGAGCGCCGTGAAGTAATAATAGCTGCTACTAATGGTGGATTAGTTGCCAACAGAATTTATTCTCTTTCTAATTCTTTGAATCCTATTAATGCTCCCATTGAAATTGATGCAAGGAGAGAAGTTTGGGGAAATTTTGCAGGTGCAACCTTGTCCTGGAGAGATATGATTACTGTTGATGGTACTATAAGAAATGACCAATCCTCAACTTTACCAAAAGGCAAAAACAGTTATTGGTACCCTTCAGCATCTTTAGGCTGGGTGTTCTCTAAATTGCTTCCTTCCACGGATTGGTTAAGCTATGGTAAATTCAGAACCAATTATGCCCAGGTAGGCAATGATGCGGCTCCATATTCTTTGGTTGACGCATATACTATCGGAACGCCTTTCGGTTCTAATTCACAAGCCAGCGTTGCTGGTACAAGTGCCAATTCAGAATTGAAACCTGAGCGTACAAAGAGTTATGAATTTGGTATTGAAGCAGCCTTTTTAAAAAATAGGGCTGGATTTGATATTTCTTATTATAATGCCAAAACATTTGACCAGATATTTGCAGTACCTGTTTCTACAGCAACAGGTTATAATTCCAGGTTCCTGAATGCTGGAAACGTTCGAAATCAAGGTGTCGAGTTATCAGTTTTTGGTACACCAATTCAAACAAAAGATTTCACCTGGACTATTAACCTTAACTGGACACGCAACCGCAATAAAGTTGAAGAATTATTTCCAGGGATTGATGTGATTACTTTGGGAACATTCCAGGGAGGTGTATCTGTAAATGCTGCATTGGGTGAACCATTCGGCATTATCCGTGGGAATGATTATAAATACGCAAATGATGACAAAGGATCAGGTAAAAGAATCGTGAAGACCAACGGCAGGTATGAAACAACTGTCGAATCAAATATAAATATTGGTGATGTTAACCCTGATTGGATTGGTGGTGTAAATAATACGTTGAAATATAAAGATTTTTCATTGAGCTGGTTAATTGATATACGCCAGGGCGGAGACCTTTTCTCATTAGATCTGTATTATGGACTGGCAACCGGATTATATCCCGAGACTGCAGCTTTAAATGACTTGGGTAATCCTTCCAGGAATACAATTGCTGATGGCGGAGGTATTATTATGCCAGGAGTTAAGCTTGATGGGGTTACCCCAAATGATGTACGGGTGAGTAATACTAATTATGGCTCATACGGATATGCAAGAAATCCAGCTGCCGGATTTATCTACGATGCAAGTTTTGTTAAATTGAGAGAAGCTATTTTCACTTATTCCCTGCCAAAAACCTTAGTCGGTAAATTAAATCCTTTTAAGGGAATTGACGTTTCATTGATAGGAAGGAACCTTTGGATCATTCACAAAAATTTACCTTATGCAGATCCTGAAGAAAATGTAAGTTCAGGTAATTTGCAGGGTTATCAAAGTGGAGCTTATCCTTCTGTAAGGACGGCGGGTTTTAATGTTAAATTCAGATTCTAAAAAAAAAAGAGACTTATTATGAAAAAACTATTGTTATTGGGCTTTTTACCGGTGATTATGCTGGTAGCCTGTCATAAAGACCTGACCAGTATAAATGTGGATCCCAAAAGTCCGCTATCATATCCTTCCAGGGCATTTTTTACTAGTGCACAAAAAGAAATGGCGGATTTGTTGACATCATCAAACGTAAATGATAATATCTTTCGTTTGGTAGTTCAATACTGGAACGAAACCACTTATACTGATGAAGCTAACTTTGATCTGGGAACACGCCAGATTCCAAGACAAATATGGAATGGAATTTACCGTGATGTATTGCGGGATTTTAAAGAAGCTAAAAAGTTGTATCCCAATGATGCCAACAATCCAAATGATTTAAAGAATCAAATGGCCATTACTGAAATAATGGAAATATATGCCTGGTACTACCTGGTAACCACTTTTGGGAATGTTCCTTATACGGAGTCTCTTGATGCTCTTCAAACTCAACCAAAATACGATGATCAAAAGACAGTTTTCCTTGATTTGCTAACCCGGTTGGATGCCGCTATAGCAAATCTGGATGTATCAGGTGAAAGCTTTGGTAGTGCAGATATTATATATAGTGGAGATGTTGCCAGCTGGAAAAAATTTGCCAATTCATTTAAACTAAAAATGGGAATGACGATTGCTGACGATGATAATACAAAAGCAAAAGCAATTGTGGAATCAGCTGTAGCCGCAGGTGTGTTTACATCCAGTGCTGACAATGCTAGTTTTAAATACTTGCCAATTCCACCAAATACAAATCCTGTTTGGGTAGATCTGGTACAAAGTGGCAGAAAAGATTTTGTGGGAACAAATACGGCTGTTAATAAATTGAAGGCTTTAGGTGATCCCAGGCTGCCATATTATTTTACTTTAGATGGAACGGGTGCTGATTATTCTGGTGCCACTCCAGGTGCAAGTAGCAACTATGCAACTTTTTCAAAGCCTTCTGGTCCACTATTAGTTCCAGGCTCAATTGGAAAAATTACAAACCCGGATAATCCTGCTTTGTTGATGAGTTATGATGAAGTAGAATTCTATCTGGCAGAAGCTGTAGAAAGAAATTATAGTGTTGGAGGAACCGCGATGGAACATTACAATAAGGCCATTACAGCTTCCATTCTGTATTGGGGTGGTTCAGCTGCTGATGCTGCAGCTTACTTACTGAAGCCAGCAGTCAATTATCTTACAGCAACTGGTACATACAAACAAAAGATTGGTGAGCAAAAGTGGCTGGCTCTTTATAATCGTGGATGGGAATCCTGGATTGAATGGAGAAGATTGGATTTCCCTGCTTTGGTAAAACCACCAACAGCGCAATCTGTAATACCATTACGCTTTACTTATACTGTTCCTGAACAAAATTTAAATAAGGCAAATTATGATGCAGCTGCTGCTGCCATCGGTGGTGATGTTGTTGCAACAAAACTTTTCTGGGATAAGAACTAGTTTTATCAATAAAGTAAATTAGAAAGGCCCCGTTCTGGCGGGGCCTTTTCTTTTATCTTTGTTCCTCAATTTTTAATATGGATAATCCAACGCAACAACCCAACCAGCTTAATATTGAAATATCAGAAGAAGTAGCAGAGGGGTCATATGCCAATCTTGCCATTATTACTCATTCGCATGCTGAGTTTGTAATAGATTTTGTGAATGTGATGCCCGGAACACCAAAAAGCAAAGTTAAATCCCGCATAATTTTGACACCACAGCATGCCAAAAGATTAATGAAGGCGCTTACAGAAAATATTGGAAAATATGAAGCTGGAAACGGAGTAATCAAAGATCTTGAGGAAATACAACTTCCGGTAAACTTTGGAGGACCTACGGCGCAAGCTTGAGATCAGTCGGGAGTCTTGAATAGGTTACATAATTTTTCGGCATTATTGATCACATACTAAACCAATTCTCAATTTCCGTATTCAATCCGGTCAATTCATGTATTCAACTTAGTTCAGGTATGATCGGTCTTTCGCGAAATGAAGCCAAACTTCTGTCCAGCATTTTCTGTCTCGGTGTCGTTTAGCTAACTAATAAATAGTCTTTGTATCTCTTTCTTCTTAAAGCTTCAGCCAGGTTTGTACACACAGATAGGGATATCTTCTAATCTGAACAGTTAGGAAGTATTTTTCTTAGGTTGGAAATCTTTCTTTGATAGAAGGAAATTTTCATTGCAAGTTCATACCCTTTTTTAATACCCACTGATCTTTATACTCTCGCATGAAATTTTTCTTATGCAATTGATTTTTTGCTCCAAACACACAATTCTGAATTTCTGATCCCTAAAGTATTCCCTCATCCGCAAAACTGAAATATCCATCTTCGCTCACTATTATGTGGTCAATTATTTTAATGTCAAGGTATTTTGCTGCTTCCTTTATTTTATGAGTTAATTCTTCGTCTGCCCGGCTTGGTTTGAGGCTACCCGAAGGATGATTATGACATAAAATAATACTAACTGCATTTTCCTCCAGAGCTTTTTTTAGGATAACCCTGGGGTCGGCCACTGTGCCAGTGATTCCTCCTGAACTTATAATTTCAAAATGATTGATCTTATTAGCTCTGTTTAAAAAAAGGACTGCAAAAACTTCGTGTCGGTAGTCTCTTAAGACGGACTGAAGATAACCCGCTGTCTCCCTACTTGATGTTACAACCGCTTTTTCAAGAGATGAGGAGGCCTGGCGCCTTCTGCCTAATTCAAGTGCAGCCGCTATGGTAACCGCCTTTGCTTCTCCTATTCCCTTGATTTTGGTCAATTCCTTTATTGATCGCTTGCCCAACTCAGCTAAATTGTCTTTTCCAAGCTTTAATATTTCTTTTCCCAAATCCACGGCCGATCTATCCTTTGTTCCATTATGGATAAGGATGGCGAGAAGCTCCGAATTACTGAGGTTTTCCGCACCCCGGGATAGTAGTTTTTCCCGGGGTCTATCGTCTTTTGCCCATTGCTTTATTGAGTGTTTATTCTCTTGCATAAAACAAGTTTAGCTAATATTTTTATCCTGCAATACAAGTTAAGTTGTATTGTCAATGTGAAGTAATAAAATCCATCTTTTGAATAATTTAAAAACCCCCTATTATGAAAACTAAAAGAGCTGATACTATGGGCGCCCTGCATCCCATACTGTTTTTCGCTGTCATGTATGTTGTAGTACTGTTTTTTTCCATTTATATATGTTCTTCTCTTTTCTACAGTTTTAATTCCTATACAGGAGATAATACCACTAAGACTGAGAAGCCTGCAAAAAAGCAAAATTTTCCCGTTCAGGTATCAACTGCCGCAGTGGTCCGTTAAATTAGTATTTCAGGCGTTTTTTTTCAGCCCGATCAATAGGGATTGCATTGATAGTAATATCTTCGCCGCTCCGAAGAATTACATTAGATACCTATTTAAGTCATGCAATCTGCCAAAATCTTTTCCGGTACAAGCTCTGGAGTTTTAACGAACGAAATTTGCAAACGCTACGGAGTAAAGCAGGGAAAGATTAATATTCAGCGCTTTAGCGACGGAGAAATGAGCCCGACTTTCATGGAAAGCATCCGTGGCGATTTTGTATTCCTCATTCAAAGCACTTGCTCCCCCGCAGACAATATTCTGGAACTTTTATTAATGATTGATGCAGCAAGAAGGGCATCAGCCTATAAGGTTATTGCTGTTCTGCCGTATTATGGCTACGCACGTCAGGACAGGAAAGATAAACCCAGGGTTGCCATCGGTAGTAAGTTGATTGCAAATATGTTAGTAGCGGCAGGAGCCGATCGCATAGTCACCATGGATTTACATGCTCCCCAAATCCAGGGTTATTTTGATATACCCGTAGATCACCTCGATAGTCACGCAGTTTTTATCCCCTACATTGAAAATTTAAAGTTAGAAAACCTTACCTTCGCCGCCCCTGACGTGGGATCTACCAATAGGGTAAGAGAAATTGCCAATTATTTCAATGCTGAAATGGTGATTTGTGATAAACACAGGAAAAGGGCAAATGAAATTGCGAGTATGGTTGTTATTGGAGATGTGACGGGAAAAGACATTGTAATAATAGATGATATCTGTGATACTGGTGGAACACTTGCAAAAAGTGCAGCTCTTTTAAAGGAAAAAGGTGCCCGGAGTATTAGGGCATTAATAACACATCCTGTGTTGAGTGGGAAGGCTTATGAAAATATTGAGAATAGTGTATTAGAGGAGCTGGTGGTTTGCGATACGATTCCTATAAAAAAAGAAAGTTCTAAGATCAAAGTTATTTCTGTAGCAGAATTATTTGCCGTTGCCATTAGAAATGCTTTTGAAAATAAAAGCATCACCAGCCTCTTTATTCATTCTCAAAGGAGAGATAAATAGCTGATATATTCTAAATATAATGACTTGATCCATTTGGATCATTTCGGATTCTATACGTTAATTAAACAAATAAAATAAAAATGAAATCAATTACAATCAAGGCGCAACTGAGGACCGGATTCGGGAAAACTGCCACCCGACAGCTCCGCTCTCAGGACCAGGTGCCAGGTGTAATTTACGGAGGTACACAGGAGATTAATTTTTCAGCTCCTGCTGTGGCATTTAAACCTTTGGTATATACACCCAGTTTCCAGTTTGCTGAAGTAGAAATGGAAGGAAAAACCTACAAATGCATTTTAAAGGACCTTCAATTCGATAAGGTTAGCGACCACCTGATACATATAGACCTATTAGAATTAGTAGAAGATAAGAAAGTAGTTGCGACAATACCTTTGAAATTTACAGGGGTTTCAAAAGGAGTAAAAGACGGTGGAAAATTTGTAGCCAAATTGAATTCGTTGAAAGTAAAAACCTTTCCTAAGTATCTGAAAGAGCAAATTGAAGTATCCATAGATGACCTTGAATTGAATGGAAATATCCGCGTAGAAGATGTGAAATTGGATAATTATGAGATATTAAATTCTCCCCGTATTCCGATTGCCTCTGTAGTTTTAACTAGGCAATTAAAGCAGGAGGAAGCTACTGCACCTGCTGCTCCGGCCGCAGCAGCAGCTGCCCCCGCTTCAAAGGCTGCTCCCGTCGCTGCAAAAGCTGCACCGGCTGCCGGGAAAAAATAATGATGCGAATATTTAAATTTATTAATACACCCGCTTTGCTTATGCAGGCGGGTTTTTTAAATAATTTAATGCAATATTTAGCCTCATACTCAAAATGCATGCAGGATTTTCCAACACTTTATTCAATATGATTTATAGCATATGAAATATTTGATTATTGGATTGGGTAATATTGGTGACGAATATGCGCATTCCAGGCATAACATAGGTTTTGATGTGGTTAATGCATTTGTGAACAAGCATGGCGGGAAATTTAATTTGGATAGATTAGCCTATGTTTCTGAAATAAAATGGAAAGGAAAAATAATTATATGTATTTGCCCCACTACTTATGTAAATCTTAGCGGACGGGCGGTAAAATACTGGATGGATAAGGAAAAAATATTAGCTGATAACATCCTGGTAGTTCTGGATGACCTGGCTGTTCCGGTCGAAAAATTGAGATTGAAGAAAGCTGGTAGTGATGGTGGTCACAATGGCCTGAGAAGCATCCAGGAGTTAATAGGGACAACGGAATACCCAAGGCTCAGATTTGGGATCGGCAATAATTTTCCAAAAGGCCGCCAATCCGATTTTGTTTTAAGCAAGTGGAATCCGGAAGAAGAAATTATTATAAAGCTTAAAATAGACAAATCGATTGAAGTAATTGAGAATTTTGCCACCAGGGGAATAACCTTTGCTATGAACGAAGTAAATAATCACAAGTTTTGATTATGATAAGTCATATTGATTACTTATTTTAGCATTCCAACCCTTTGATGCTTAGACTCCAATTACCCTTTTGTTTAGCTGATATATATGGGATCAACCGTTAACAAGAAGTATCCGATGTATTTTAACACCAACCACCCTGATTATGAAGATTTTTTGTGTAGGCCGTAATTATGAATCACATGCTCAAGAACTTGGAAATGAAATTCCTGATGAGCCAGTCATATTTATGAAACCTAAGAGTGCATTACTTCAACCGCATGCACCATTTTACTATCCGGAGTTTACGAATGAGCTTAATTATGAATGTGAGCTTGTTTTGCGCATTTGTAAAAATGGAAAGTACATCCAAGATAAATTTGCGGGAAAATATTATGATGCAATCACTACCGGCATTGATTTTACTGCCAGAGATATTCAAAATGAATTGAAAGCTAAGGGTCTGCCGTGGGAAAAGGCAAAATCCTGGGATAATTCGGCTGTTATCGGCAAATGGGTAACATTACCTGAAATAAAAAACAGGAACGATATAAAATTTGGGCTTTACAAGAACAAAGAATTAGTGCAGCAGGGGGATTCCTCTAAAATGATTTTCGATTTTGATAGCATAGTCGCCTATATTTCTAACTATTTCTCAGTAAATATTGGTGATGTTATTTTTACAGGGACTCCTGCGGGAGTGGGTGAAACAGTAGTGGGTGACGAGTTAGAAGGCATGCTCGAGGACGTAAGCATGTTTAACCTGACAATTAAATAAACTCGCATTTAATTATTTTCAAACCAATTGCTTATAATAACCATCTCTTATAAGGGGATGGTTATTTTTTATTTATTTGAATTCTTTTAATAGGAGTGGCAACCTGGATCAAAGTAATTATAAACCAACCAGTCCTTCTCATTAAAAAGCCGTTTTTCTTCGTTAGATTATAACTTTCTTCCCCCTAAATTTGTGCACCTTGCTGAGCATTGCAAAGAATGAAACGACATAGATGATTGATATTACCATATTGAAAAAAGCATTCAGGGCAATGAGCCTTGTAAAAAAAATGGCTGAAACGTATGAGGCCAACCGAACAATTTGTAAATATGTACATTCTACTTCCAGGGGGCATGAAGCCATTCAACTTGCAACTGCATATCAATTGTTGCCCCAGGATTTTGTAAGCCCATATTACCGGGATGAAAGTATGCTGCTTGGGTTGGGTTTTACACCCTTTGAATTAATGTTACAATTACTTGCCAAAGGCGATGATATATTCACTGGCGGACGGGAATATTATGCTCATCCCAATTACCGGGATAAAGATAAACCCACAATTATACATCAAAGCAGTGCCACCGGAATGCAGGTTATTCCCACCACAGGTATTGCCCAGGGTATTCAATATTTGTCCGTTTTCCCGGAGGCGAACTCCGAAAAGATTCTTTCTGCAATTAATAAAGGCATTTCGCCTCTTGTTATTTGTTCTCTTGGAGATGCCAGTATTACTGAAGGAGAAGTCAGTGAGGCGTTTCAGTTTGCTGTCTTAAAGCAACTGCCAATTATATACCTAATACAAGATAACAATTGGGGTATCAGTGTAAAAGCAGAGGAATCTAGAACTATGAATGCATTTGAATTTGCAGCAGGGTTTAAAGGTATGAACCGGATCCAGGTTGATGGGAGCGATTTCGAAGCATCTTTTGAAGTGATGAAGTTTGTATGCGATAGTATCAGGAAAGAAGGAAAGCCCTGGCTTGTTCATGCACAGGTTCCTTTGCTGGGCCATCATACCAGTGGAGTTAGAAAAGAATTTTATAGATCGGATGATGATTGGGCAAAGCATTTAAGACATTGTCCCCGACTTAAATTGAGAATAAAACTTTTAGAAAAAGGTGTAGAAGAAAGCGAATTACTGAAAATAGAAGAAGAAGCAAATGCCATGGTTGAACAAGAATTTTCAAGCGCAATTGCTTCTCCTGAACCAGAGGTTGCCAGGGTCCAGGAACATATATTTGTTCCAACTCCGGTACTCCATGAAAAAGGGGAAAGAGCACCGGAAGGTGCTGAAAAAATAGTGATGGTCGATGCCGCTTTATTTGCCATCCGCGAAATAATGGAGGATCATCCTGAAGCGGTTTTATATGGGCAGGATGTGGGTAGAAGACTAGGTGGTGTTTTCAGGGAAGCTGCTACGCTGGCTCAGCAATTTGGTGATCACCGGGTTTTCAATACGGCCATACAGGAAGCTTATATCGTAGGTTCTACAGTAGGCATGAGTGCAGTGGGATTAGTTCCTATCGTAGAGGTTCAGTTTGCAGATTATATTTATCCGGCCATCAATCAATTGGTCACGGAGGTTTCAAAAAGTTGTTATCTGAGTTGTGGGAAATTCCCAGTATCGATGATCCTTCGTGTGCCAACCGGGGCTTACGGCGGTGGAGGTCCCTATCATAGTGGAAGTATAGAATCAACCCTGCTTTCAATAAAAGGTATCAAAGTAGTATATCCTTCCAATGCAGCAGATATGAAGGGGTTAATGAAAGCGGCTTTCTATGATAGGAACCCTGTCATCCTCCTGGAACATAAAGGGCTTTATTGGAGTAAAGTACCCGGAACTGAAAAAGCAAAGAGCCCGGAGCCATCAAGAGACTATATCATTCCGCTTGGTAAAGGAAATATAGTATTGAAAGCCAGCCAGGCTTCAATTGATTTGGGAGATAGTTGTGTTATAATTAGCTATGGAATGGGAATATATTGGTCTCTTTCAGCAGCAAAAAGTTTTAACGGGAAAATTGAAATTGTGGATCTTCGTACGCTGCATCCGCTTGATGAAGAGTTGATTTTTGAACGGGTGAAGCTGCATGGAAAATGCTTGATTGTAACCGAAGAACAACAAAACAATTCATTTGCAGAGGCATTAGCCGGTCGAATATCTAAAAACTGTTTTCAATTTCTTGATGTTCCCGTTGAAGTAATAGGAGCTCTTAATCTCCCAGCTGTGCCAATGAATATTAAACTCGAGGAAGCAATGCTGCCTAATGGTCAAAAAGTTAATCAGGCGTTACAAAGAATATTTTCCTACTAAAATAACGCTATTAAAATCCAATTGAATTTCCTCCATCTACCGGAAGTACAACACCGGTAATATATCCGGCAGCATCCGTTGCAAGAAACAAAGCAGCATCGCCAATATCGGATGGCTTTCCCATGTAGCCCATAGGAGTTCTGGAAAATACTTTTTGTTTGCGTTCCGGATCGCTGTTCAGGGCGGTAGCGGTCATATCGGTTTCTATAAAACCAGGGGCAATGGCATTTATCCTGATACCTTTTGGTGATAGTTCAACGGCCATAGCCCTGGTCATTCCATCAATGGCCGTTTTTGAAGCACTGTATCCAATTACCCTGGGCAATCCATACTGCGCAGCCATAGAACTGATGTTTATGATAGAGCCACTTTTTCTGGGCAACATGTGTTTGATAACTTCCCGGGAGATGGCAAAAACAGCACATAAATTAGTGGTGATGACTTTCTGAAAATCCTCGTCTGAAACTTCAATAATATCTTTTTTCATATTGATTCCGGCGTTGTTGACCAAAATATCAATCTGCCCGAACTGCTTTACAATATTTTCTATCAATAAGGGAATAGTAGCCAGGTCGCTAAGATCTGCCTGAATGGTATAGCAAAGTTCCCCCAATTGTTTTTTTGACTTTTCCAGCTTGTTCGTATCTCTGCCCACGATAACGGTGTGTATGCCGGCGCCTGTAAATTTTTCGGCTATAGCCAGCCCTATTCCCGAGCCACCGCCCGTAACGATAGCTACTTTTTTGTTTTGAATTGTCATTGTTTGTTAATTATTAGTTCTGGTAAAAATAAATCTAATGATTTTAATTTCCGGGTGCGTAAGGGAAACGCAAACTTTTGTAATAGTCCAGCGTATTATCAGGCTTTTCATATTCATCTGGAATCTTCATCTGGCTGAATGTTTGAAAGTAGAGTAAGCATGCATTACGCCACCATATGGCGTCTTTTACCTGGATGGCCAGCAACATCTTTACATGCTGAAATCTTCCTTTGTCAATGAATTTTTCCAATTGATTCCATTCCTGCTGAATAGATCTTATGTCCCTAACTCCTTCATTATATTTAAAACATAATTCCTCCCACAATATTCTTCCGGATTTCATTTTGTGTTTCCAACTTACATGATGAAACCATAATAGATATTTCTCATCGCAGGTATTTACATTCTTATATTTTTTACGGACTTCGGGCTCATATTGTTCTAAAGCATTCGTTCCGCTTTCAGTTCTATCAAAGCCAATCCCAAATGAGTCAGCTTTATGATAATAAACCGGATTCCAATCAGGTCTTGGTAAATTGTCACTCCAGGGTGCCGGGCCATAATGATGGCCATTCCCCATAATATGATTTAATCCCAAAGGTGTCATATAATTTACTAATGCTTCATGAGAGGCCAGCATTATTTTTTTTGCCGAGTTAACAAAAACAGGGTTGTTGTTAAATGTTTGTCGAATCCATTCATCAGCAATTTGATCACTGTTTAATTCTAAGTTCCAGGCTAATCTGCCGAGTGAATACCAATTGGATTGGCCAAAAAGGTGACCTGTCCAGTTTCTCTCATTCCCAATATTGGAAACTCCTGCCATGCCATTTAATGAGTCATTATTTAGACTACCATCAATTACCCTGGCTACCGTAGCGTGGGATTGTTGATCTACCGTTTTTTTGCTATCAGCAGAGGCTTTACCAGAATTTTTTCCAAAGGTTTCTGCATTTAAAACTTCTTTAAACATGGGAGCCTCATAAACTAAATGTGTTCCCTGGCCCAGGTATTCCTGTGTTAATTGAAATTCCATCATGAGAGGGGTGTGTTTCATAGCACCAAATAAAGGGGAAAAAGGCTCCCTGGGTTGAAAATCAATCGGTCCATTTTTTACTTGTACCAGGACATTTTTTCTGAATTTCCCATCAAGTGGTTTAAATTCTTCGTAAGCCTGCTTAAAGCGGTCATTTGATTGTTGACTATAAACAAATGCCCGCCATATAATAATTCCATTATAAGGTGCCAGTGCGTCAGCAAGCATATTGGCGCCATCAGCATGATCTCTGCCATAATTTTGTGGCCCGGGTTGCCCTTCTGAATTGGCTTTAACCAAAAAACCTCCGAAGTCCGGGATCAATTGATAAATTTCTTTTGCCTTATCATTCCACCATTGTTGTACTGAATCATTCAGGGGATCTGCTGTTTTTAATTTTCCAATTTCTATAGGAGCACTGAACCGGGCTGTCAGATAAACTTTAATACCGTAAGGCCGGAACAGATCGGCCAGGGCCGCAAATTTTTCAAGGTATGGCTTTGTTAATATGACTGCACTGGCATTTACATTGGTCAATGAAACTCCATTGATCCCTATGGATGCATTGGCCCGGGCATAATCCTTATATCTCGGATCATTATAACCAGGCAAAGTGTGCCAGTTAAATATGGATATACCCGCATATCCTCTTTCTACATACCTGGTCAGGTTATCCCAATGATTTAACAGCCGTAATTGTAATGCAGGAGCAGAGGTGATATTAAGATCTGAAAGGGATTGCTGTGTTTGAACCAGGCGGAGGAAATGAAAGATCCCATATAAAACCCCAATGTCTGACTGGCTTGTTATAACTGTTATTTTTTTTCCTTTATAATTTACTGATCGGATAATGAACCCCTCCTTTCCTAAGGAGTTTTCCTGTTCCTTTGTTATAAATGATGAAACAATGTTTTGTTTGTTTATTCGACTGGCCAGCAGGGTCCCGTTTTCTAATGAAGAGAACTCCGGAATTTTTTTTCCAAGTAAACCAATTAATCCCATCTTTAATTCTTCACTGGCAACGGAAAGTGTTGGTGAGTCAGCAGGCATATTTATACCGCGGATCGTTTTTCGATAAGTTGAAAGCAACTGGGGATCTTCAATTAATTTATACCTGAGCCACAGATCATAGCCATCTTCTGCATACAAATCAAGAAAAAGAAATAATAAAAAAAATATGGAAGTAATTTGTTTCATATGTCGAATAAGTTCAGGAAGTAATTTGTTTTCTGAGTGAAGATTTTCTGATAATTAGTTCTGATTTAATTACAATCGTGTTGGTAAGTTTAATATTGGAAATTCCTTTTAAATGGTTGATCAGATTACGGGCCGCTATTTCTCCCATGTCTTTACCCGGGTAGTGAATCGTAGTCAATTGAGGTTCTATTATTTTACTGATAGCATCATTATTAAAGCCAACAATGGCAATATCCTCGGGAATTCTTATTCCCTTTTCTTTAAGAGTTTGCATACAAATGGCTGCGGAAAAATCATTGGTAATAAAAGCTCCATCAGGCAACGGGTTCATCTGCAAAATTTGAAGTGCAGCTTCCACTCCGCACTGTTCACTCAGGTCTTTAATAAGGATAAGATTTTTATCAAACGGAATCTTATTATCAAATAAAGCATCTCTATATCCCTTATGCCGCTGGTCGTACACATTTCTTTTCAAACTGGCCGTTACCAATACAATTTTTTTACAACCCTGTTCTATTAAGTGCTGGGTAGCCTGGTATCCGCACTTATAGTTATCAATAATTACCTTAATTCCCTCATTTTTTTCTTCCACTCTATCAAAGAATATTACAGGTATTCCTCTGTCCTCATATAATTTATAGTGTTCCAGGTCTTTTGTATCAAAAGCAAGGGAAGCGATTAATCCATCAACCCTTTTATGAAACAAGTTTAGCGCATTGGCCGTTTCCTTCTCGTAGCTTTCTGAGGAATGCGCAATGATCAGGTCATAGCCGGCTTCCGTGGTTATTTTTTCTATACCAGCCAGCACAGATGTTATGAAATTACTGTTTAGTTCATGTACTATTACTCCAATGGTATTGGTCTTTTGTTTTCTGAGATTGCTGGCAAAGTTGTTATGCCTGTATCCCAATTCTCGGGCGGTTTCCTGAATCCTTCTTCGGGTGTTTTTATTAATGGCCGGATTGTTTTGCAGACCTCTGCTTATTGTAGCAGATGAGAGGGCAAGCTTTTGCGCTATATCATATATGGTTGTTTCTTTTTTGGGTTTCATGTTGCAATCGGTTGCATAAAAATCGCAAAAAAAAATTAAACTATAAGTTTTTGTTTTTTAGGGAGGATGCCCTGATTATTAGATCGGATCGTAAAATGACGGTATTGGTCGTTTTGATATTTGATATACCGTTCAGGTGATTTATCATGCTGGTAACCGCAGCCTCACCTATATCATATCCCGAATAATTTATGGTTGTTAGATTGGGTTCAATGATCTTACTGATCGGGTCATTATTAAAACCTGCAAAAGCTATATCATCAGGTATCGAAATACCCGCTTCTTTTAGTTTCATAATGCAATAAACAGCCGCCGTATCGTTGGCTGCAAAAACCGCATCGGGTTTGTTTTCCATTTTTAAAATATATTCAGCGGCCTTTGAGCCTGCTTCTTCATTCAACTTACTTATGAAAACGAGATTGCTTTCATCTGCAGGTATATTATGGTCCGCTAAAGCCTGCCTGTAACCTCTCAGCCTGTCGGAGTATACATTTCTCAATAAATTCCCGCCCAGGTGCATGATCCGTTTGCAACCCTGTTCTATCAAATGTTTGGTAATCTCATAGGCCGCATTATAATTGTCTATTACAATGCTGGTGCTGTCAATATGGGGATATATCCGGTCAAAGAAAACAACAGGTATTCCCTTTTTAAAAAATGGAGTAAAATGGTCAATTTTTTTGGTATCATATGCCAGTGAAACCAACAATCCATCCACTCTTTTATTATACATGGTATGCGCATTGGCAATTTCCTTGCCTTCGCTTTCCAGCGACTGGCTGATAATAAGATTGTAGTTTTCTTTACTGGCTGCATCTTCCATACCCGCCAGTACAGATGACATAAAATAACTGTTTAGCCTGGGCACTATTACTCCGATGGTATGTGTTTTTTTGCTTCGCAGGCTACTGGCAAATGTGTTAGACCTGTATCCCAGGTATTTTGCCGCCTCAACCACTTTTTTTCTTGTATGCTTATTTATAGAAGGATGATCCTTTAATCCCCGGCTTACAGTTGTGGCTGAAATATCAAGGTATTCTGCAATGTCATAAATGGTTATTTCCTTATTCTCTGCCATTCAAAATATGAGTTGAAATAAAAATAAGCCAGTTTTTTTTTAAAAAAAATTGCAATCGGTTGCATTTTTTAAATAAATCTCTTTACATTCGAATCGCCAAACGTATTTATATACTTGCCGTAATGAAAAGATCAGATTATTTAATACAGGTGAACTCCTTGCTGGGTAAATGTTATAAGGATACCGACTTATACTCATTCAACCTATTTCTACAATTTTTTCTTCTTCTATTACAGCACAACCGGAAATTGGTTCATAAATATTCAAGGAGTAAAGTTTTTATCTGGAACAAACGTTCCGGATCGTTTATGTTCAACTGAATGTTAGGTGGATCCTGAAATGTAATAACGATAACCTTACGTACTCCCTGAAAAAACAGGCTTATTCTTTTGATTGGAAAGGATGGCCGACTGCTATTAAATTAAAAAATTAAAACTGCTGTTTATGAAAATTTCAACCAAACGAAATTTGCAAGAGCTTCCGTCTTTACGGAATCAGGTACTACAAAGGTTTTTGTCTTTTGTACTTTTTTCAATGCTGGTTCTTTCTTCCACCCTGGTATATGCCCAGAATACTATTCGAGGACGGGTTACCAACGATGCTGGGGATGGTATTCCCGGCGTTTCTGTTCTTGTGAAAGGAACAACCACGGGGGCTACAACGGATAATGCAGGAAATTTTGCTATAGAAGCCGCAAGAGGTAATACATTAATTTTCTCAAGTGTGGGTCATACTGAGCAGGAAATAAATGTTGGTAGCAACTCAACCATAAATGTAAAACTTACTTCTGCTACCGCTAGCCTGGGTGAGGTGATTGTTGTTGGTTACGGAACTCAACGAAAAAAAGATATAACAGGATCAGTTGTTTCTGTAAGTGAAAAGACTTTGGATGAAGTGCCGGCAATTAATCTGACGATGGCATTGCAGGGTCGTGCGGCAGGTGTGGATATAGCCAGAACAGGAGTAAGACCTGGATCAAGTGGCCAGATCCGGATTAGAGGTAACCGTAGTTTAACAGGTAACAATGACCCGTTGATTGTGGTAGATGGATTCCCATATTTTGGAAGTATCAATGATTTGAATATTGACGATATTGCCAACATTGATATATTAAAAGATGCATCAGCTACAGCCATCTATGGGTCTCGTGGATCCAATGGTGTAATCATCATAACAACAAAAAAAGGAAGAATTGGAAAGCCGGTAATAAGCTATAACACTTTTACCGGATGGAGTGAAATTTTGGATCAATTCCCTGTGTTTGAAGCGGAAGATTATTATAATTTCAAAGCTGAGTCAAGATATGGCGCTCCCAATGCTACTGCACCAGCTGTATTTTCACCAGCAGAACTGGAAGGTAAAGCAGCAGGTACCAATACCGACTGGCAAAAATACCTTTATAAAAAAGGCTTTTTGACCTCTCATGATCTCAGTCTTACGGGCGGAACTGAAAGTACACAATTTGGAATGGGTGCAAGCTACCTTCAGCAAGAAGGTGTTATTCCTCTCGTTGGCTTTAAAAGATTTGCTCTCAGGGCAACTATTGAACAGAAAATTGGAAAAAGAATAAGGATCGGACTAAATACAATGAATACGGTGAGTTATACAGATGGTGATGGTGTAAATCCTTTATATAATACATTAGCATTAAGTCCACTTGTTTCAGCTTATAACCCCGATGGCTCTATCAATGTTCAGCCGATGGTTGGTCACCAGGATGTAGGCTTTCGTCTGAATCCATTAACACTGACAAAGGAAAATGCCGTTCTTGACAGAAGACGCAGGTTAAGGACCTACAATACTTTGTTTGGTGAATTGGAAATCATAGAGGGTTTGAAATACAGGTTAAACGTATTATTGGATATGCGCCAGGATAATTATAACCAATATCGCGGTGCAAATACAATACTCACCGGAAGTTCAAGTACCCCCTTTCTTTCAAATACAGCATTAATTAGCAATGGCGAAGCATGGTACTATAATATTTATCACCAATTATCCTATGATAAAATTTTTGCAGAAAAACACAGAGTAAGTGTAACCGCAGTTTACGAAATTCAGGAAGACGAATCAAAAAATTCAACGTTTAGCGGTACTGGTATTCCTGCCGATTATGTTCAGAATACCAATTTTACTACATTGGTAAGCCAGATAACAGCGAATAATGGTGGAAATAATTATGCAAAAAGCGGTTTATTATCCTATATGGGCCGCTTGAATTATACTTTTAATGAAAGATATAATCTGACGGCCACTTTCCGAAGAGATGGTTCTTCACGTCTTTCAGAAGGTAACAAATGGTTTAACTACCCGGCCCTTGCAGCAAGCTGGAACGCACATGAAGAATCATTTCTTCAAAATGTATCCTGGCTTTCTGTTTTAAAATTGAGAGTGGGTTGGGGTAAATCATCTAACCAGGCGGTTGATCCTTACACAACATTGGGGGGCCTTACCGGTGTAAACTATAATTTTGGAGGTTCTACTACTACCGGATATTTTGTAAACAGCCTGCCTAATCCTGCCCTGGAATGGGAAAAAACGACGTCAACAAATTATGGCCTTGACTTTGGACTTTTCAAAAACCGGATCACTGCTTCCATCGATATTTATGATGCCGATACAAAAGATATTTTGGTTGCCAAATCCCTGCCCATTAGCAATGGAGCAAATTCCATTGTGACGAATGCAGCCCAAACAAGCAGTAAGGGTGTTGAAATAGTTTTAAGCTCTGTCAATGTAGATACCAAAAACGGATTCAGATGGTCAACCGACATTAACTGGAGCTTAAACAGGGAAAAGATCACCGCACTTGAAGAGCCCGGAAAACTTCGTGATATCGGTAATGGCTGGTTTGTAGGTCATCCGCTGACCGTTATTTATGACTTCAAGAAAATTGGAATCTGGCAAACAAAAGATGCGTCAGAGATCGCTCTTTTTGGAGCGCCACAGGCTGCTGGTCGTATTAGGGTTGAAGATGTAAACAACGATAAAAAAATCAACGCTGAAGATATGCAGATAATCGGAAGTGCACAACCAGATTGGATCGGAGGGATCACCAACCGGTTTGCATATAAAAATGTTGATCTGTCTGTAGTAGCTTTTGGCCGCTGGGGTGGCACCGCCATTGCTACCTATTTCCAATCAAATAATGGAGGAGCCGGGGGATACTCTTTCCTGCACCAGGCAAGGGTCAATCAATGGAAAGTAGATTATTGGACGGCGAATAATCCAACCAATGATTTTCCTCATCCGGAAGGGCAGGCGCTTAATGATAATTACGCATCTACCCTGGGTTATTTCGATGGTACCTTCATAAGGGTTAGAAGCATTAACCTGGGTTATACATTTCCTGCAAAACTTTTGTCTAAGGCGGGCATTAGTTCAGCAAGAGTATTCGCCTCTGTTTCCAATCCTTTCATTGTATATTCTCCCATGGTAAGAGATGGATATGCGATCGATCCTGAAGGCACGGGTACAGGAAGCACCGGTAACCCGGGAGTACTGACGCCACAAGGGGGCAGCAGTGCGGCAGCACCTAACCGGTCCATTACCCTCGGTATTAATACACCCTCAACCCGGGAGTTTACTTTCGGTATTAATTTGAAATTATAATACTTAAAAAATTAATTTATGAAAGTTTTGAGTAAAATAACAGGGATCATTTTAATCAGCCTGTTGGTTATTACACCAGGATGTAAAAAGATTCTTGATGAACAGAACAGGTCAGGTATACTGCCTGATTACTTTAATACACTGGGTGGAGTGGATGCCGCTGTGGTTGGTGCTTATTCAAATATTCGTAACTGGTATTGCCAGGAGGGTATGTGTTATAATACCATGATAGGTACGGATGAGCATATTTCCGGATTTGGAACCAGCGGAAATTTTCATACCTACACTATTCAAACAGGTGACGGAGCTGTTCAATCCATATGGGATTGGTCCTACAGATCCATTAATAGTTTGAACGGTGTGCTTGAATTTGCACCGCAGGCAGGTTTATCTGCTTCCGAGCTTCAAAAGTTAACGGGAGAAGCAAAATTTTTAAGAGCCTATTTTTATTTTATGCTGGTGCAAACTTTTGGTGATGTAAGCATCAGTACAAAATTTGCTTCAGGCCCCACAACTGCTGCTACCCGTGAACCTATAGCTGCCGTTTATGATTTAATAATTAAAGACCTCACTGAAGCAATTGTTGACCTACCATTAAAAGCAAATCCTACTCCTGGTAGAGCTTCACAGGGGGTAGCTAAACATCTTCTGGCTAAAGTTTATCTTACCAGGGGCTGGTCTGCTGCAGCTAAACCCAATGATTTTAATATAGCCTATGATTCTGCCATTTCTTTAATTAATAACAAGGGCTTATATGGCAATGGTAATGGAACTCTCGATCTCTGGCAGGACTTTTCAGACGTTTTCAAGGAAGGAAATGAATACGGAAGAGAAATACTCTTTGTTGTAGACAGAAATTCGGATCCTAAGGGAGCAGAAACAACAGGATTTGGTACAGGAAATCCTGGTGGAAAATTTAATGGTTCACTTTTCTATCAACGACCCAACTATCCCATATTTAATACAGACATTAACGCGGGTATTTCGGGTGCACCTGAAGTAAAGGCAAACCCGGTCGACCGTGACATTCAAAATGGCCGTCCATTTGGCCGCGTCCGGCCTACAAGTTATGCGCTTGATGTTGCCTTTGCGGAAAGAAACAATGATTCCAGGTACGAAAAAACATTTCAAACTTTTTGGATATTTAACAGGCCCGGGCCCTTAACCAGTGGCGCACCTGTTACCATTAAAGTTACACGAGCCGCTGACTTTAATAATCCATTGGGCCCCACCGCAGAATATACCTGGGTAAAAGGTGTGGACACAGCCATTAAACTTTGGGGCACAACTTCAATCACGGAGGCCGACAGAAGAACTTCCAAAGCTGTTATCGTTTTACCCAACCAATATGATGTTAACTTCTTTCCCCCCATGAAAAAACATGATGACGTTACAAAATTGCATACGAATGATGCATCTGACCGTCCCTTTATTCTTATGCGCTTTGCAGAAACTTACCTGATAGCAGCAGAGGCAGCCTTCAAAGCCGGAAATACCGCAAATGCTGCGGACATGATCAATGTTATTCGCAGGCGGGGAGCATTCAGAACAACAAACGACGCTGCACAAAATGCGGCGGCAGCAGCAGCTATGCAAATAACTCCTGCAGACGTTACACTTGATTTTATTTTGCATGAACGTACACGAGAATTATTTGGTGAATGGATGCGGTGGTATGATCTTGTACGCACCAAAGCTTTACCTGCCCGGCTGGCTGCATACAACCCGATTGCCAATTTTAATCCTTCAAGGGATATGCTGCGGCCAATTCCCCAGAGCCAGATAAATCTTGTAACTACAGGGCCGACCTATCCGCAAAACCCCGGCTATTAAAAATTGAACCAACAAACAAAAAATTTATTAAAAGAAAGAGATGATTTATCTTCTCTTTCTTTTTATTAATTGACAATAGTAAACGAATTTGTGTCCAATGCTTTTGTTAGGAATTGATCTGGGTACTTCATCAGTAAAAGTTTCTGTAATTGAAGCTCAGTCACAACAATGTTTAGGATCTGCCCAATATCCAGAAACAGAATCTGGCATCATTGCCTTACAACCGGGATGGGCCGAACAATCTCCTGACATGTGGTGGGAGCATGTACAGCAAGCCATATTAAAACTGCATGCCCAGCGTAAATACGATCCGGGAGATATTGCCGCTATTGGAATAGCTTACCAGATGCATGGGTTAGTAGTACTGGACAAGAATAGAAATGTTTTGCGTGACAGCATTATCTGGTGTGACAGCCGTGCCGTTGAGAATGGAGAAAAGGCTTTTGAAAAAATTGGGAGAGAAAAATGTTTATCACACCTGCTCAATTCACCCGGCAACTTTACAGCTTCTAAACTGGCATGGGTAAAGCAAAATGAACCGGAGATTTACAATAAGATAGATAAGATCATGTTACCGGGTGATTTCATAGCCATGAAATTGACCGGCGAAATCACCACCAGTGTCTCAGCCTTATCTGAAGGAATTTTTTGGGATTTTAAAGAAAGTGAATTATCTGCGGATGTATTTGATCATTACGGGTTGGAGACTTCATTTATTCCTTCCATTCAAAAAGTTTTTGCTGACCATGGCAAGCTAACATCTGAGGTGGCCGCTTCATTATCATTAAAAGTAAACATACCGGTTACTTACAAAGCGGGTGACCAGCCTAACAATGCTTTGTCATTAAACGTCTTCAATCCAGGTGAAGTGGCAGCCACGGCTGGTACCAGTGGCGTCATCTATGCCGTAAGCGATCAGTTGACCTACGATAAAGATTCAAGGGTAAATACATTTGCGCATGTAAATTATTTAGCTCCTTCTTCTACAGGGAAAGCCGATGGCGAAGTGAGGTTGGGAGTTTTGCTCAATATTAATGGTACCGGGATATTGAACAGGTGGATAAAAACCATTACTGGTGATAAATTGAATTATCCACAAATGAATGAGGCAGCGGCTTCTGTGGCTGCAGGAAGTGAAGGGGCTATAATACTTCCTTTTGGCAATGGAGCTGAAAGAATGTTGAATAATAAAACAGTAAATGCTCATTTCCATCACATCAACTTCAATATACATAGCACGGCCCATTTATACCGGGCAGCGCAAGAGGGAATTTGTTTTGCCTTCCGTTATGGGCTGGATATTATGCGGCAGAACGGAATTAATCCAACTATCATTCGTGCAGGTAAGAATAATATGTTTTTGAGTGAAGTGTTTGCTCAAACTTTTGTTGACACAACGGGCGTTGCCGTTGAGCTTTATGGTGGAGATGGAAGTGCCGGAGCTGCCATAGGTGCAGGATTAGGAGCGGGTATATATTCTTCAGCAAGTGATGCATTCAACAACTTTAAACCCCTCGGAAAAATTGAACCGGAAAATTCAAAAGTTTACGATGATCTTTATGAGCAGTGGAAATCTGAATTAAATAACCAATTAAATCAATAAAAACATGAATATCGTAACAGGTGATAAGGAATTTTTTAAAGGCGTAGCACCAATCAAATATGAAGGAGTGGATTCAGACAACCCTCTGGCTTACCGGTGGTATGATGAAAACAAAAAAGTGGCAGGAAAAAGTATGAAGGAGTGGTTGCGCTTTGCATGCGCCTACTGGCATAGCTTCTGCGGAAGTGGTGCTGATCCGTTTGGTGAACCCACGCATCTTTTTCCCTGGCTTGAAAAGGTAGACCCCATGACAAGAGCAAAAAGCAAAGCGGATGCGGCATTTGAATTTATTACCAAATTGGGTTTGCCATATTATTGTTTTCATGACCTGGATGTGGTGGATTATACCAATGATGTGGCGGATAATGAAAAACGATTGCAGGCAATGACCACCTATCTCGGCGAGAAACAAAAGGCAAGTGGCGTTAAATTGCTTTGGGGCACCGCCAATCTTTTTTCAAACAAAAGATACATGAATGGCGCAGCAACCAATCCTGATTTTCATGTTCTTGCCCATGGAGCTGCCCAGGTAAAAGCTGCACTCGACTCTACTATTGCTTTGGGCGGAGAGAATTATGTATTCTGGGGAGGAAGGGAAGGATATATGACCCTGCTGAATACGGATATGAAAAGAGAGAAAGAGCATCTCGCAAAATTCCTACATACTGCCAAAGATTATGCAAGAAAAAATGGATTTAAAGGCACTTTCTTTATTGAGCCTAAGCCTTGTGAACCATCCAAACATCAATATGATTATGATAGCGAAACGGTGATCGGTTTCCTTCGCCAATATGATTTGCTGAATGATTTTAAGTTGAATATAGAAGTAAATCATGCTACCCTGGCAGGCCATACTTTTCAACATGAGTTGCAGGTAGCTGCCGATACCGGCATGCTGGGAAGCATGGATGCCAATCGCGGAGATTATCAGAATGGATGGGATACTGACCAGTTTCCCAACAATGTACCAGAACTGGCAGAAGCCATGCTGGTCGTATTAGAAGCGGGTGGCCTTCAGGGCGGAGGAATAAATTTTGATGCAAAGATCCGCAGGAACAGTACGGATGCTACCGATCTTTTTTATGCCCATATTGGAGGTATGGACACATTCGCCAGGGCCCTGATCATTGCAGATTCAGTCTTACAAAAATCAGATTACAAAAAAGTCAGAACCGATCGCTATTCTTCCTTCGACAGCGGGAAAGGAAAAGAATTTGAACAAGGTAAATTATCACTGGAAGATCTGAGAAATTATGCTGTTGAAAAGGGAGAACCTTCTACCATAAGCGGCAAACAGGAGTATATGGAAAATATTATCAACAGGTATATCTAAAAACAAATTCATGGAACGATTTGCATCTCTTGACTGGGTAGTAATAGCAGGTTATTTTGCCATATTGATAGGTGTAGCCATTTGGGTAGTTACAAGGAAACAAAAAAACACAGAAGATTATTTTCTTGCAGGCCGTAGCCTCGGTTGGTTTGTAGTAGGCGCTTCTATTTTTGCCTCCAATATAGGCTCTGAGCATGTAGTGGGTCTGGCAGGAGCAGGGGCCGGAGGCAAAATGCCTTTACTTATTTATGAGTTACATGCCTGGCTTGTTATTACTTTGGGTTGGGTTTTTCTTCCATTTTATTTGAGAAGCGGCGTATTCACTATGCCTGAGTTTTTAGAAAAAAGATTTAGTTCAGGGACCCGCTGGTTCCTGAGCATTTTTTCATTGATGGCTTATATACTGACTAAAGTATCCGTAACCGTATATGCCGGTGGTATTGTTATCTCAACCTTATTGCATATCGATTTTTGGACCGGAGCCCTGGTAACTGTAGTGATCACTGGCGCTTATACTATATTAGGAGGAATGAGAGCTGTGGCATATACTGAAGCTATCCAAACAGTCATTCTGGTATTAGGAGCATTGACATTAACCTTTGTGGGGCTTGAGGCTGCCGGGGGATGGGATGAGGTAAAAGCTAACCTCGCTCCTGGTTATTTGAATATGTGGAGGCCCAACAGCGATGCAGATTTTCCATGGTTGCCGCTTGTTATCACCAGCTCTATTGTAGGTACCTGGTATTGGTGTACCGATCAATACATCGTGCAGAGAGTGCTGGCAGCAAAAAATATTAAAGAAGGTAGAAGAGGTACCATCTTTGGAGGACTATTAAAATTATTACCCATCTTTCTTTTTTTAATTCCGGGTGTTATTGCTCTTGCATTAAAAAACAAAGGCGAATTGGAATGGGATACAGCTGACCAGGCATTTATATCTTTATTAATGAATAAAATGCCGGCAGGTTTAAGAGGCCTGGTAGCGGCCGGCTTACTCGCAGCTTTGATGAGTTCCCTTGCCTCCGTCTTTAATTCTTGTTCTACTTTATTCACTGTTGATATTTATAAGAAGTTGCGGCCCCAGGATCCCGAAGAAAAATTAATAAAGATTGGGCGTATGGCCACTGCAGTTGTAGTGGTGCTGGGCATTCTATGGATACCGATTATGCAAAATATCTCCGGTGTATTGTATGAATATTTGCAATCGGTGCAATCATACATCGCACCTCCTATAACAGCTGTTTTCTTACTCGGAATTTTCAGTAAACGAATTAATAGTAATGGAGCAAATACCACCTTGATCGTCGGTTTATTAGTGGCCATCTTAAGAATAGGGTTAGAATTAGGTCGAAATTCCCTGGAGCCGGGAAGTCTGTGGCATACCATTGCAACAACTAATTTTCTCACTTTCGCTGCCTGGTTTTTCCTCTTTTGTGTGGGCTTATGTGTAACAGTTAGTTTACTTTCAAAGGCTCCGTCACCGGAAAAAGTGATGGGACTTACCTATGGAACTTTAACTGATGAACAGAAAGCAGCTAACAAAGCAAGTTATAGTGTATGGGATGTAGTTCTATCGCTGGCGGTTATTTTCATTGTGGTATTTGTAATGATCAGTTTTACAGGATAGAAAAAATTAAGCAATTGAATCAAGAAAAAGCAATACATAATTATAAATTTTTGTCCCTCCGGATAAAATGTTTTGATTGATAAAAACAGAAAGCAATATGTTAATGGAACAAACGATGCGGTGGTTTGGGCCCGATGATCCGGTTAGTTTATCTGAAATAAGACAAGCCGGATGCACAGGGGTTGTCACAGCGCTGCATCATATCCCCGTGGGAGCAATTTGGACCGTAGAGGAGATCAATAAAAGAAAATCACTGGTGGAGGCAGCCGGCATGACATGGACAGTAATAGAGAGCCTGCCGGTTCATGAAGATATTAAAAAGCAAACCGGTGAATACCCCCGGTATATTGAAAACTATAAACAAAGTTTGCAAAATGTTGCTCAATGCAACCTGAAAGTAGTGACCTATAATTTCATGCCCATTCTGGATTGGATGCGCACAGAAATTTCTTATACCCTTGCGGATGGAAGCAAGGCGCTGCGATTTGAACGATCGGCATTTGTTGCCTTTGACGTTCTCTTACTTAAAAGGCCTGGTGCAGAAAAAGATTACTCTCCAGCTGAGATCAGTAAGGCGAAAGAACGGTTAGCATCCATGACAGAGGAAGATGTGGAAACATTATATAGAAATGCCTTATTGGGTTTACCGGGGAGTGAGGAACGCTTTACTGAAGAGCAAATACTTTCGGCATTAAAAACATATGAAGGGATAGATGCTGGAAAACTTAAGCAACATCTTTTTTATTTTCTGCAACAGGTAGTTCCGGTAGCTGAGGAACACGGATTAAAAATGGCCATTCATCCGGATGATCCACCCTTTCCTGTACTGGGCTTACCCAGGATTGTAAGTACAGAACAGGATGCAGCGGATTTATTAAATGCAGCCGTATCTCCGGCTAATGGTCTGTGTTTTTGTACAGGTTCTTTTGGTGCCCGGCCCGATAATGATCTTATAAAAATGGTAAAACGATTTGGGGATAACATACACTTCCTGCACTTGCGGAATACCAGCAGGGATGCAGAAGGAAATTTTTATGAAGCAGATCACCTTACCGGGGATACAGATATGTATGGCGTAGTTAAGGAAATTGTTTTGCTGCAAAACCGGAGAAAAATTTCTATCCCTATGCGACCTGATCATGGACACCAGATGCTCGATGACCTGAATAAAAAAACGTACCCGGGTTATTCTGCTATAGGAAGACTTAAGGGTCTTGCCGAATTGCGGGGACTTGAATTGGGAATAAGCAAAAGCCTGGGCTGATCAGTGTTAAACGAAAATTTTTTAAATAAAATACAAATCAATGGATAGGCAAAATACATTTTGCATGGTGACCTGAAAATTTTTAACAAGCGGGTCCTGGATATGATTACAGGGTGAATTTCAGTTTTAACTTTTAAATTAATATAGATCCTTTTATTCCGTTCTTTTTATACCGGATCAATCCGGCTATAAGTAAGATAAGGTAGTATGGAAAGGGAAAAACAGTTTATCTCCATGCGTATGCAGTATTTAAACGAAGGTTCATGCCAGAAAAAAAACATTTGATATTATTCTTCATTGCGGTTACCACAGCAATATTCTTGTTTTTTTTGCCTTCCTGCAGCAAAAAAGAAAAGAAAGATGTAAATGCAGCGAAACCTGTGTTTAATAAAATTATTTCTTCCGCAAGCGGCATTACATTTAATAACAGGGTGATTGAAAATTATGAAAAAAATTTTTTTGACAAATTCGCATATGTTTATAACGGTGGCGGTGTAGGTATTGGTGATTTTAATCAAGATGGCCTGCAGGATATTTACTTCACGGGCAATGATGTGCTAAACAAATTGTACATAAACGAAGGCAATTTCAAATTTAAAGATATTACTCAGGCAGCAGGTGTTGACGGCGGGAAAGGCTGGGATAACGGCGTAACGATTGTAGATATTAATAACGACGGATTTCCGGATATATATGTTTGCAAAGGGGGATATGGGGAAACAGAAACCGAAAGAACCAATCTTTTATATGTTAACCAGGGTAACCTGACTTTTAAGGAACAGGCAAAAGAATATGGTCTTGATGAAAAGGGATATTCAATACATGCATCTTTTTTCGATTTGGATAATGATAATGACCTGGATGTTTATATAACTAACCGGCCGGATTCTTTTTTTCTTGGTTTATCCCGGATGGTTTCTGGAAAAAAAGATCCGCCGGATGTGGCAAGGGACAAAATCTACCTGAATGATAATAATAAATTTATTGAGATCGGCAAACAGGCAGGTATTGTAAACAATTTTGGTTATGCCCTGTCAGTGGTTACCGCCGATATGAATGGAGATGGTTTCCAGGATATTTATGTTGCTAATGACTATGCGGACAATGATTATTTGTACATCAACCAAAAGAACGGAACATTTAAAGATGAAATAAAAAAAGCAACAAATCACAATTCACTGTTTTCAATGGGTGCTGATATAGCAGATGTAAATAACGACGGCCTGGAAGATATTTTAGTGATGGAAATGCTTCCCGAAAATTATAAACGTTCAAAAGTTTCCATGCCCCGGATGGATGTGCAGGGCTTTTGGGCCATTGTAGATAGTGGGTTTCATAAACAGTATATGCACAACGTACTTCACCTGAACCACGGAAATATGTTCTTCAGTGATGTGGCTCAATTGGCAGGTATCTCAAAAACGGAGTGGAGCTGGAGTACATTAGCAACCGATTTTGATAATGATGGTTTTCGCGACATTTTTGTTGCGAATGGCTACCGCCGGGATGTATTTGATGGGGACATAGATCAAAAATTACGGCAGCATATGCAGGCGAGCGCCACAAAATATTCTACAACAGAAGAATATTTTACAAAAGGATTTAGTGATTTCATTTCCTTATATGAACCCATAAAAGTCAGGAACTATCTCTTTAGCAACAAAGGAGACCTCCGGTTTGAAAATGTTTCTGAAAGCTGGGGTTTTACAGACAGCACCTTCTCCAATGGAGCCGCAGTGGCGGATTTTGACAATGACGGAGATCTTGATCTTGTGATCAATAACCTGGATGAGGAAGCATTACTGTATGAAAATGTTGGTTCTGGCGATAATCATTACCTGAGAATAAAATTGGAAGGCCCTATAAAAAATTCTGATGGCATCGGGGCAAAAGTGTCTGTGTATTATGATGGCCGATTGCAGCAATTTTTTCAGCAAAAAACAGTAAGAGGTTATCTTTCTTCCAATGAAGCAATCATACATTTTGGCGTAGGGAAAACAAAAAAAATTGATAGCATCGTGATTGCCTGGCCCGATGGAAAGAAAAGTGGTATGCAGAATATTGCTACTGACCAGGTAGTCAAAATTAATTATAACGATGCCGCCATTAGCAATAATAATTTTCATGGCTATCATCCCGAATTTACTGAATCAACAATTTCTTTGTTATCGCAGCCATTTGTTCACAAGGAAAATATTTATAATGAATACGAAGACCAGGTATTACTACCACATGAATTTTCCCGCAGTGGTCCTTTCATTGCCACGGGTGATATAAATGGTGATGGGCTCGAAGATTTTTATGTCGGTGGCGCAAAAGGCCAGGCAGGTGTTTTATATGTGCAGCAAAATAATAAATGGAGAAGGAAAAGCCTGCCCTTATTTGAAGCAGATAAAAAATATGAGGATGTAGGTACACAATTTTTTGATGCGGAAGGGGACGGCGATGCCGATCTGTATGTTGTAAGCGGCGGTAGCGAATTTGATGAAGGTTCCCGTCTCTACCAGGACCGGCTTTACCTGAATGATGGTAACGGGAATTTTTCCAGGTCCAGCTTACCGGTAACGGGTAGCAGCGGATCCTGTATTATTTCATTTGATCTTGATGGAGATGGCGACATGGATATTTTCCGCGGTGGTGAGGTGGTGCCCCACCAATATCCAAAGCCGGCAAGAAGCTATTTATTCGTAAATGAAAAAGGAAAGTTCATTGATAAAACGAATGAGCTGGCTCGGGGTCTTGCACTTGCAGGCATGGTAAAGTCTGCCTTAGCGGCGGATTTGAATGGTGACCAAAAACAGGAATTGATTTTGGCCGGCGAATGGATGCCCTTAATGGTATTTGAATATGCTGATGGGAAAATGAACGACGCTTCGGTAAAATATGGATTGGAAAATACTGAGGGTTGGTGGAACAAAGTTGTGGCTGATGATATAGATGGAGACGGTGACATGGACCTGGTAGCCGGTAACCTGGGCATGAATTATAAATTCCAGGCGAATGCAGAAAAACCGTTTGAAGTATATGCCAAAGACTTTGACGGCAACGGAACCAACGATATTTTTTTAGCCAGGCATTTGGATAATATTGTTGTACCTGTTCGGGGAAGGGAATGTACATCCCAGCAGTTTCCCGGCATTGCAAAAAAATTTCCAACCTATTTATCATTTGCCGAAAGTGATCTGAAAGGGATTCTTGGTCAGGATATAGAAAACGCAATGCATTACAAGGCCCGCATGTTCTCTACTGTACTTCTTGAAAATAATAATGGCAAATTCATCATTAAAAAATTACCTGTTGAAGCGCAATTATCAACGGTAAACGGAATTGTAATTAAAGATTTCGATAACGATGGTATAAAGGATATCGTGATGGCAGGAAATAAATTCGATGTAGAGGTGGAGACTACAGCAGCTGACGCATCTCCCGGATTGTTTTTAAAGGGATTGGGTAACAACTTATTTAAAAGCCTCAAACCTTTAGAGAGTGGGTTTTTTGTTCCGTATAATGTAAAGGATGTACAGCCAGTAAGAATAAATAATGCCTGGGCTTTAGTGGTAAGTTCAAATAATGATATGCTCCGGGTGTTTTTAGGGAGAAAAAGATAATAAAGGAAAGGTTCATCATTATTGTGCTGTGGCAACAATAGCTTATCAATTTGATTCCTGCGATTGTAATTTTTTCTATTCTGTGTACACATTTAAAAATGAATTCATTCAATCAACAAAATAATCAGCTATGGAATTGATCAACATGCAGAAAAGAATATTAGCGGCCATTGTAGTATCAGCTATTTCTTTCGGCTGCAACGATAATGAAACAACAGCATCTGAGCAGGGAGACAAAACGGTTACGGAAAATAAAAAGGAACCTTCTTCTCAACCACTGGTTTCACATATTTATACTGCTGACCCCTCAGCGCATGTGTTTAACAACCGCATTTATATTTATCCTTCGCATGACACAGCTACCGGAACCAAAGAGGATGACCTGGGCGGTCATTTTGATATGAGGGACTATCATATTCTTTCCCTGGATTCTATTGGCGGACCGGTTACTGATCATGGTGTAGCATTGGATATAAAAAATGTGGCCTGGGCCGGAAGGCAATTGTGGGCGCCGGATGCCGCTTATGCCAACGGGAAGTATTACCTGTATTTCCCGGCAAAAAATAAGAAAGATGTTTTCCAGGTTGGCGTTGCTGTCAGTGATAAACCTGAAGGACCTTTCATAGCAGAAAAAGAACCAATAAAAAATAGTTATAGCATTGACCCCTGTGTATTCAGGGATGATGATGGAAAATTTTATATATACTTCGGAGGTATCTGGGGTGGCCAGTTGCAACGCTGGAATAATAATAAGTATGATGACTCTGCAAAAAACCGCCGGCCGGATGAGCAAGCCGTTTTGCCCCGAATGGCGAAATTGAATGCTGACATGAAAAGTTTTGCTGAACCCGTAAAAGAAATCAAGCTCGTTGATAAGGACGGAAAATTATTTACAGAAAAACATAATGACAAAAGATTCTTTGAAGCAGCCTGGATGCATAAATACAACGGTAAATATTATTTCTCCTATTCCACCGGCGACACTCACTTTATCAACTATGCAATAGGTGATAATCCCTACGGGCCCTTTACATACCAGGGTGTGGTTTTAAACCCGGTTGAGGGGTGGACCAATCATCATTCTATTGTGGAGATCAGCGGCAAGTGGTATATATTTTACCACGATGTTCAGTTATCAGGCAAAACCCATTTACGCAATGTAAAAGTGATGGAATTGAAATATAATGATGATGGATCGATTCAGACGGTGTCATCATTTAAATCAGAATAGTAAAAAAAATTAATCGGAATTATTTAAAAATTGTGTTATGAAGAGAAAATTAAAAACAGGTCTGCTATTTCTTTGTATTGTGGCATCAGCTGGTTTACCTGCTCAAAACATGCTGGTATTAAATGCCGCCGGCGGAAAGGATACGATCAATAAAAACATCTATGGTCATTTTGCAGAGCACCTGGGCCATTGTATTTACGGTGGTTTTTATGTGGGTGAAAGTAACCGGACCATTCCGCATAAGGATGGAGTAAGATTGGATGTAATTGATGCGTTGAAAAAGTTAAAGGTGCCTGTGCTTCGCTGGCCCGGCGGATGCTTTGCAGATACTTATCATTGGAGAGATGGTGTGGGTCCGAAAAAGGAAAGACCCTCTATGCTTAATATATGGTGGGGCAATGTAAAAGAGGATAACAGCTTTGGAACCAATGAATTTTTAAATATGTGTGAATTGCTGGGAGCTGAACCCTACCTGAGCGGAAATGTAGGAAGTGGAACGCCACAGGAATTAGCAGACTGGATAAAGTACACAACACATCCAAACAATAGCAGCCCGATGACAGATTTGAGACAAGCCAATGGCAGGCCAAATCCATGGCATGTGAAATATTGGGGGCTTGGCAATGAAGCCTGGGGTTGCGGTGGAAATATGAAAGTGGAATACTATGCAAATATTTACAGGCAGTATGCCACTTTTATGACCAACGGGAACAACTCGGACAAGATATACCGTATTGCATCTGGGGCCTCTGATGATGATTATCACTGGACCGAAGTATTGATGAAAGAATTGCCCCCTGCTATGTTTGATGCATTAGGTCTTCACCATTATTCTGTTATTGACTGGAGCAAAAAAGGGCCCTCCACGCAATTTTCAGAACAGGAATATTTCACCACAATGAAAAGAGCCTTGCAGATGGAAGAATTGATAACCAGGCATAGTGCTATCATGGACAAATATGATCCGCAAAAGACAAAATCTCTTGCAGTTGATGAATGGGGAGGATGGTATGATGTAGAGCCCGGCACTAACGGGGCATTCCTCTTTCAGCAAAATACCATGAGAGATGCCATGATCGCCGGATGTACGTTGAATATTTTCAATAATCATTGTGACAGGGTAAAGATGGCTAACCTGGCCCAGATCATCAATGTGTTGCAGGCGGTGATTTTGACCCGTGAAGAAAAAATGATCTTAACGCCTACTTATCATGTGATGGAGATGTACAACGTTCACCAGGATGCAACCATGCTGCCCGTCAATTTAACCAGCCACGATTATCAATTAGGAAATGAAAAGCTACCGGCCGTTTCTGCTTCTGCATCAAGAGATAAAAATGGCGTAACACATATATCCCTGGTGAATATTGATGCCTCTAAACAACAGGAAGTCGTAATTAACACCATTGGGGCTAACTATAAAACAATGACCGGCAGAATGCTGACCTCCGGAAAAATTCAGGACTACAACAGTTTTGAAAACCCTGGTAAAATAGTGCCATCTGATTTTTCGGGAGCTACAATGAAAAATTCAACATTGACTGTAAAGATTCCGCCGTTCTCGGTGGTTGTGCTGGCATTGAAATGACCTTTAAAAAAAATGACATGATAAAATATGTTTGGATTGCTTTTTTGTTTTTATGGTCAGGTTTTGCTTGCCTTGCACAGGAGATGCGCAGTTTTGAAGTGAACCTGCCAATAACTACAAATCAGATCGGTGTACCGGTAAATGTAAGAGTGGATAAATATAGTACCGGCAGTAGTTCCTCTTTATCATTGGTGGAAATAAATGGAAATAAAAAAACGCCAATTCCTTTCCAGGTTTCAACAGGGGATGAAAAAACTTTATCATGGATGATCAGGCAGGATGGAGAAAGAAAAAAATATACTTATCAATTAATAAAATCGGTTCCCAAAAAATATGACGAAGTAAAGGCAACAGAAAAAGACGGTGCCCTGGTCATTAATGCAAACAATAGAAGCCTGCTGAGTTATTTTCATAAAACCGTTTATCCCCCGGCAGGAATTGATACCAATTATAAACGCAGCGGCTTTATTCACCCGCTCTGGACTCCGCATGGCCAGGTGCTTACAGCCATTCAGCCCAAAGATCATTATCATCATTATGGCATATGGAATCCGTGGACACATACCGTTTATGAAAAAGATACCGTTGACTTCTGGAATATAAGAGGAAAGAAGGGTACTGTTCGGTTTGCAAAATTTATTTCACAAACAAACGGACCGGTGTATTCAGAATTTGAAGCTTTACATGAGCATGTGGTATTTAAAAAAGGCGGAACGGAAAAAGTCGCTCTGAATGAAATTCAGAAAGTCAGAGTTTATCAACCCGATGAGGAGAATGATTATTATATCGTGGACATCAGTTCGAAACTGACTTGTGCTACAGCCAGTCCTTTACTGATCGTTGCATACCGCTATGCCGGTTTTGGATGGAGAGCTACGGAGGAATGGACAAAAGATAATTGTGAAGTGCTGACCTCTGAAGGGAAGGACAGGAAAACAACCGATGGAACAAAAGGAAGATGGATCATGGTGCAGGGCAACCTGGGAAATGATTATGGTGGTTTGGTGATGATGTCGAACCCGGAGAATTATAACCATCCCGAACCATTAAGGATATGGGATCAAAATGCCAACGGTGGCCGTGGTGATATGTTCGCCAATTTTGCCACCACAAAAGATAAAGATTGGTTATTGGAACCCGGGAAGACCTACCACCTGCAATATCGCCTCCTTGTATTCAATGGAAAATTTGATGCAGCTAAGGCAGAGCATGCATGGCAGTATTTTGCAACTCCTCCTTCAATAAAAATTTCTAAATAAAATTATTCTGAAAAAAATATCATTCATAAAAATTTACCAGGATGAAAAAGAAAAAGCAATCAACCATCAGCCGCCGGGATTTCCTCGGTAATTCTGTGAAAACAGCAATAGGAACTTCTATTGCCCTGGGTTTTCCATCTATTGTTCCTGCCAGTGTGTTTGGAAAAAATGCGCCCAGCAACCGGATAAATATCGGCGCAATTGGTGTTGGTCGCATTTCACGTATTCATGATCTGCCCGGCACCTGGCGTCATGATGCGGCACAGGTTATAGCTGTTTGTGATCTCGATACCAAAAGAGCAGAAGAAGGCAGGATATTGGTGAATGAATATTATAGCAAGCGGGAAGGCAAACCATATGATGGCGTAAAAGTGTATCACGACTATCATGACCTGATTCGAAATAAAGATATTGATGCCGTTCTCATCAGTACGCCTGATCATACACATGCCATGATTGGCGTAGCAGCGGCAAGAGCAGGCAAACATATTTATATGCAAAAACCCGCCTCGTTAACAATAAGAGAAGGAAGAATTATAAGTGATGTGGTGCAAGAAAGCGGAGTAAAATTTCAGATCGGCAGCCAGCAGCGAAGCAGTGAACAATTTCGGTATGCTGCGGAGTTGGTGCGCAACGGAAGAATAGGAGATCTAAAAACGGTTTATGTTGGCTTGCCCGGCGATCCTCCCGGCGGCGATAAAAAAGAAATGCCGGTTCCCAAAAATTTAAATTATGATATGTGGCTTGCCTCTACACCGGAAGTTTATTATACAGAAGAAAGAGTGCATCCGCAGGAGGGATATGGCCGCCCGGGCTGGCTTCGTTGTGAACAGTTTGGCGCCGGTATGATAACGGGATGGGGTGCACATCATATTGATTCAGCACATTGGGGTATGGGCATGGAGCGGAGAGGCCCGGTTGAAATATGGAGTAAAAATGCGGAGTTTGCAACCAACGGCCTTTGGAATGTTCACGGGGTATTTACAACAGAAGCCTTATATGCCAACGGTGTAAAAATGATCGTAAGTAATGAGTTGCCAAATGGAGTAAAGTTTGAAGGAACAAAGGGATGGATATTTGTTTCGAGAGGCGATTACCAGGTTACTTCAAGTGATCCGGGCGCCAAAGCAGAGCAGGCAAAGAAACTGGATGCAAGTGATCCAAAGATCCTTACCTCCGTTATTGCTCCCAACGAATTTCATTTTGAAATAAGTAAAGAACATCATGGTAACTGGCTGGAAGCGATCCGGGATAATAAAAATCCGATAGCACCGGTTGAGGAAGCTCATCGTGCCTGTTCAGCCTGTTTACTGCATCATATAGCCATGAAGCTGCAACGGAAAATTTACTGGAACCCCGAAACGGAGCAATTTAAAAATGATGATGAAGCGAATAAAATGCTGAGCCGGCCCCAGCGAAAAAAATATGAAACGGCTTAGTTTAAAAAAGCAAAGCCTGGATTATTTACAATGGACCAACCATTTCAAAACAAAAGATGAAAAATATTTTTGCATTATTATTTTTAGTACCCGTTGCTGCGCTTTCACAAGCCGACTCAGTTCTATCCGGTGTTTACAAATGGAAGGAGCCGGCTACGGATCAGAAGAAAATATCTTCCACCGTTTTAATAGAGGGAAAAGTGCACGATTTTGAATGGCTGCAGTTAACCGCCAATAAGATTTCAAAAGCAAATAAAAAAACGGAATGGTTAGTTCCGGCTAACGAAGAGCAGTTGGTGATCATTAAATCAGGCAAGCTCCAGGTCCAGCTGGGAGATTCATCTTTTACCCTTTCTCCCAACAGTGTTGCTGTTTTGATGCCGGGGGAAAAGGTTACATGGTCAACCAAAGAGCCCTGTACATTTTACCTGATGAAATACCGGGGAAAATCAACAGTTGATGGAGATAGAATCATAAAAACCGGAGGTTCCTTCGTTAAAGTGTGGGAAAGCATTCCCTATAAACCTAATTCCAATGGCGGCGGACGAAGAGATTACTATGATCGCTCTACGACCATGCAAAGGAAGTTTGAGATGCATGTGACCACGTTGAAAGAAGGAATAAAAAGTCATGAACCACATACACACCATGCTGAGGAATTGGTATTGATGGTTGAGGGCAATACCGAGATGCAGATTGGGGATCAATTTTATAAAGGCCGGTCGGGTGATATATATTACCTGGGAACAAAAGTATTACATGCTATAAGAAATGAAGGAACAAAACCTTGTAAGTATTTCGCATTCCAGATAGAATAGACCAGGTGCTTTAACGCCACTATATTATACCGCCCATTCTTACAAACAATAATCGTTTATCACTAACAAGCCATTAAAGTAAAAGAGTCAATGAAAGGAAACGCCTATATTATTCTAATTGTTTTTGTATTAGCGGGTGTTCCACATGCTTACGGTCAAATTACCTTGCCACAAATAATAAGGGACAGCATGGTATTGCAAAGAGATGCCAGGATAAAAATATGGGGATGGGCATCGAAGGGAGAAAAAATATCTGTAAGGTTTAATAATAAAAAATTTAAAACCACAATAGGTGCAGACGGTAAATGGACAATTATGCTGACTCCGATGATTGCCGGTGGTCCCTATACAATGAATATTACCGGGAAGAACAAAATAATCCTGAATGATATTTTGATCGGTGATGTTTGGTTTTGTTCCGGGCAATCCAATATGGTGCATCAAATGAATATTCATGATGTGACCTATGCAGATGAAATTGCCAGTGTAAATAATCCTGAAATAAGACAATTTGGAATTCCCACACTAACAAATTTGGAAGGACCGAAAGAAAATCTGCCAACCAGTTTTTGGAGAGTTGCCGTTGGAGAAGATATAAGGCCTTTTTCCGCTGTCGCCTATTTCTTTGCCAAAAAAATTAATGAAAAATATCATGTGCCAGTTGGTATAATCAATGCCAGTGTGGGTGGCACCCCTATAGAAGCATGGACCAGTGAAGAAGGGTTGAAAGATTTTTCAACCATGATAAACACACTACAAAAAAATAAAGACACGGGGTATGTAAATAATACAAACCGGGTTGCGATGGCAGCCAGCATGGCCGGCAGGCAAAAAGAGGAAACAGATAAAGGATTAACCGGAGATCTCAAATGGTTTGAACCTTCTTTTGTACCAACCGGGTGGCGCACGATCAATATCCCCGGGTATTGGGAAGACCAGGGAATTAAAGACCTGGACGGCGTGCTGTGGTACAGGAAAGAAATCATTGTGCCTGCATCTATGACGGATAAGCCTGCTAAAATTTTTTTAGGAAGAATTGTGGATGCTGATTTTTTATATATCAATGGCAAACTGGTGGGGAATACAACCTATCAATACCCGCAAAGGAGATATACGATACCGCAAGGTTTGTTGAAGCCCGGAAAAAATATTTTTGTTTTGAGGGTGATAAATAATAATGGTAAAGGAGGCTTTGTTCCGGATAAACCTTATTACCTGTTTGCTGGAAAGGATACCATAGATCTCAAAGGATACTGGCAATATAACGTGGGGGATATTTTTATTCCCCGGCACCCGGGACCTTCGTTTGTCAGTGCGCAAAATCAACCAACCGCCCTGTATAATGCCATGGTAGCTCCTGTGACTGATTATACCATTAAAGGAATTTGTTGGTACCAGGGTGAAAGTAATGCTGGCAGGCCGGAAGAATATGCAAAACTACTGCCTGCCCTGGTAAATGACTGGCGGCATCAATGGGATGATCAAAGCCTTCCATTTATCTATGCACAGCTTCCCAATTTTATGGAGGTAAATTATTTGCCGTCAGAAAGTAACTGGGCTGTCTTAAGAGAATCCCAACTTAAAGCTTTGTCGCTTCCCAACACAGCGATGACGGTAAATATTGATCTCGGCGAATGGAACGATATTCATCCCGATAACAAAAAGGACGTGGGAGAAAGAATGGCAACAGCGGCGCTAAAAGTAGCCTATGGAGAAAATATAGTTCATTCAGGCCCCATCTATCAATCCTCAAAAATTGAAGCTAATAAAATAATTCTTTCATTCAGTAATACAGGAAGTGGGTTAGTAACAAATGATGGTGAAGAGTTAAAGCAGTTTGCTATTGCCGGGACGGATAAAAAATTTATATGGGCCCAGGCAAAAATTGAAGGCGATAAAGTGGTTGTTTGGAATGATGAAGTGAAAGCTCCTTTGTATATACGGTATGCGTGGGCAGATAATCCTGCAAATCCTAATTTATATAATAGGGAAGGATTGCCGGCATCACCGTTCAGAACAGATAAATAAAAAGAATTGCCGGGCTTTTTGTTTAACCCAATTGGAATTTTTAATTTCTAAAATAAACGGAATATGAAAATTGTTTTTGCTGTTATCCTTATTGCATTCATGTTTATTTCGGATTCACTTTATTCCCAAACAAGTCAAAGAAACAGGGTCATCATCCTGTCTGATATTGAAGCTGATCCTGACGATACACAATCTTTTGTACGTTTATTTTTATATGCCAGTGAAATTGATATAAAAGGAATAATTGCTACAACTTCCTGTTGGCAGGAATCCAGGATAGCTCCTGAATCTATAAAAAAAATAATCAGGGCCTATGGCAAAGTTCAACCCAATCTCATCAAACACCAACCTGGTTTTCCCCGGACAGAAATGCTTTTGAACCTTGTTAAAAACGGCTCACCCAAATATGGAATGCTGGGAGTTGGGGACGGGAACGATACCCAGGGTTCTGACTGGATCATAAAAGTTTTGGAGGAAAAAGATGAGCGTCCTCTTTGGGTATCTGTGTGGGGAGGTGTAAACACCCTGGCACAATCGCTTGATAAGATCAGGAAAACAAAAACGCCTGCAGAGGCCAGGAGACTAATAGCAAAACTCAGGGTATACACTATATCAGATCAGGACGACAGCGGTATCTGGATCAGGAATAATTTTCCGGATCTGTTTTACATAGTTAGCCCGGGTGATGACTACGGCAATGCCACTTGGACCGGTATCAATAATTTTATCAAAGGCATAAACAATGAAACCATCAGTAATGAATGGATAGCAAAAAATATTCAACAGGCGCATGGTCCGCTTGGCGCTGAATATCCGGATGTAGCCTGGGGTGTAGAAGGAGACACGCCGGCATTTTTATCCTTAATACCTAACGGACTAAATGAAGCTGAGCATCCGGAATGGGGTGGCTGGGGAGGCCGTTACGAATTGTACCTCCCTGATTTTTCTACCCAAAAGGAAGGAGTATCCATTGTTAAGATAGCGCCGGAGACAAGGAAAATCTGGACCAATGCAATAGACCGCTACAGCCCCTACAACGTTAAACAATATGGCAGGGCTGTAGGAAGAGATACTGCAGTCTTCACGGGATTTAAAGAAACATTGTGGCGCTGGAGAGATGATTTTCAAAATGATTTTGCTGCCCGCATGGACTGGTGCATAAAATCGTATAAAGAAACCAATCACCCTCCTGTCCCGAAACTGGCACAGCCTGAAAATATCACCGTAAGCTCAGGCGAAGGTTTTGGTTTGGATGCGAGTGCATCTACCGATCCTGATGGCGATAACCTCGGCTTTCTTTGGTTTACCTATCCGGAAGCAGGTTCCTTTCAAAAAATGATAAGCCTTGGCGGAGCAGAAAATGTACATAGCATTTTTGAAACGGCTCCCATAGTGGAGAAAAAAGAAAGCCTTCACATTATCTTAAAAGTTACAGATAAGGGAACACCGGCATTATCGAGGTATAAAAGAGTTATTGTAACAATTCTGCCAAAGTAGCCGGTGTCACCCCGGCAAAAAATTTGAATAAATTAATTTTAAAATGTAATTACTGACGCGGATGCTTCATAGGTACGTTGTAACCTGTTATTGACATTCAACATGAATTACCAGAATGAAAAAGATCATTATATTTTTTTTAATCAATTGCATGGTGGCTGCAGTCATGGCACAAACCACAATAGATAGTAGCAGGTATCCCAAGCCGGTCATCTTTACTGCACAGCAGGATCATGAAAACATGATGCAGCAATTGGGAATAAAAAAATTAAGGCCCGGACCCAGTGGAAATGAGTCCGCTCCCAATCATGCTAATTATGATGAATCGCTGGCCAATCCCTGCCCGCAATTGCCGGATGTTTTGGTTACAAATGCCGGTAAAAAAGTAACCACGGCTGACATGTGGTGGAAGCAGCGCCGGCCTGAGTTGATCGAAGATTTCGAAAGGGAAATGTATGGCAGGCTTCCAAAAAAATTCCGAAAGTAACCTGGACGGTAAAAATTACCGACAGGGAATTTGTTGGCCGCACACCTGTTGTCGCAAAACAATTGGTTGGGCATGTTGACAACAGCGAATATCCATTGATCAATGTAGATATTAATATGATACTGGTGGTACCCACCAATGTAAAGGGATCTGTTCCTGTGCTGATGATGTTTGGCCGTCCTGCTTTTCCTTCCCCGGCGCAACCCTCACCTGAGGATATGGAAAAACTGAACGTTGCTTTTAAGGAGATGATGATAAAAAATGATCCGGAGATGAAAGCCATTTTTGAACGCTATCCTGCCTATACTCCCGTAACCCGGTTACCCGGTTTCAATTTTTTTGCACCAGTACCACCCGGTGATCCCTCACCAACAGAACAATTATTGGCAGCAGGCTGGGGCTATGCCACTATAGAACCCGCCAGCATACAGGCTGATAATGGTGCGGGGCTTACAAAAGGAATTATTGGTTTAATAAACAAAGGGCAACCACGCAAGCCCGATGACTGGGGATCATTAAGAGCATGGGCATGGGGTGCAGCCCGTGGATTGGATTATTTGGAAACGGATACTTTAGTTGATGCAAAAAGAGTGGGTATTGAAGGTGTATCCCGTTACGGAAAAGCTGCGTTGGTTACGCTTGCTTTTGAACCACGTTTTGCTGTTGGGTTAATTGGATCATCAGGTAAAGGAGGCACTACATTGCACCGTCGTGTATTTGGTGAGGCGGTGGAAAGCCTGACCGGTAGTGGGGAATATCATTGGATGGCGGGAAACTAT
>JBGTNK010000024.1:0-3469 GCA_041743125.1 Chitinophagaceae bacterium | reverse complement strand
TGCTTCTTTACGGTTGGCATCATTAAAAACTTCTGTCTTCGCCCGGTTTTCATCACAATATCTAAAGGGGTCTTCAAATAAGCCCAGTTTATATTTTGCCTCCAGTATCCTCCGGCAGGCACGATCAATTTGTTGTTGGGTGGCTTTGCCTTCTTTCAATGATTTTGGGATGGTGGTCAGTAATCCTTCACCCACCATATCCATATCGATACCCGCCATTAATGCTTTTGCAGAAACAGTTTGAAGATCACCAATGCCATGGTCTACCATTTCATTGATGCCGGTATAATCGGTAACAATAAATCCATTAAAACCCCATTGCTTTCTCAGCACATCTGTCAACAGCCATTTATTGGCGGTTGCAGGAATGCCGTCAATTTCATTAAATGAAGCCATCACACTACCTACACCAGCATCAACTGCCGCTTTATAAGGAGGCAGGTATTCGTTGTACATTCTTACCCGGCTCATATCCGTTGTATTATAATCGCGGCCGGCCTCCGCTGCGCCATACAAAGCATAATGTTTTACACAAGCCATGATGGTATTATTTTTTGAAAGGTCATTACCCTGGTAACCTCTTACCATTGCCTTTGCAATTTCAGAACCGAGAAATGCGTCCTCACCATTGCCTTCAGAAATGCGGCCCCAGCGGGGATCACGGGAAATATCCACCATGGGTGAAAACGTCCAGTTGATACCGTCGGCACTGGCTTCCCGGGCTGCAATCTGCGCACTGCGTTCAACCAATTTCATATCCCAAACACAACTCATTCCTAAGGGAATGGGAAACACAGTTTCATAGCCATGAATAACATCCATACCAAAAAGCATTGGAATTTTCAACCGGCTTTTTTCAACAGCCAGTTTTTGCACCTCTTTGATCTTTGCTACTGATTTAATATTGAACAATCCTCCCACTTTACCTTCCGCTATTTTCTTTGCTATATCAGAGCTACTGGCCTGGCCGGTGGTAATGTCTCCGGCACCCGGCAGGTTTAACTGCCCCAGTTTTTCTTCCACAGTCATCTTCTTCATCAATGCATCTATGAATGTTTTCATTTTTGCATCCTGTTGACTGTGTGCAACTACCTGAAGAGAGGTAATGATGACTAATCCGAAAAGCAATCGTTGTATCATTCTCATTTGTTTATTTTTTGGGTAGCAATAATATTATGTTTTTCAAATCAAAGGAATTCTCAATTCAACAAATGCGGACCTATTAATTTTTTCCAGATGGCATATCCACCGGAATTCATATGTAATTTATCTTCTGTAAAAATTGCATCCACAGGCTTTCCATCCCGACCAAGCATGGGTTTCCAGACACTTAAAAAATTTGTATTTGGTTTTGTCTTCAAATAATTATTGATGCCATTGTTGGTTGCTATCATTTTGTCTTTTAAATGCCATCTCGATGGGCTGGGCTTTAGAGAAATAAATAGCACCGGAACCGATGGAATTTTTTTCCTGATGATCTGAAAAAGTATATCAAACCGGCCCACCACCGTTTCAGGTTTAATAGTATCGGAACCTGCTATATCATTTTCTCCGCAATAAATAACAACCTGTTTGGGATGATAGGGAAAGATAATCTCATCAGCATACCGGATCAAATCAGGTAAAGAGGATCCACCGAAACCACGGTTAATAATTTTATGATTCGGGAAAGCATCCTGTACATCCTTCCACATAGTAAAGGAGGAACTACCGATAAAAAGAATGGCATTCCCCGGAGGAAAGGAAACAGAATCCTGTTTCTTGAAGGTTTGGATATCATTCCAGAAAGCGGGTTTTTGTTCCTGCGCATACAAAATGTTTGTAAGCACAAGAAAAAGGAAAAGAAACAATTTTAATTTACTCATATCAACATTTTATTTTACTTCAATAACGTTTGTTCTTTCTGATACTCCGTTTTCATTGATGGCTTCTATTGTAAAAAAATAAGGTTTTTCTTTATCCATTGCTTTAAACCAATATTCATTTACATCATGCACCATTACACAATTATAAAGTTTGTCCGGGTGAGTGCCATAGTAAAAATTGTAAGCAAATGCATTATCTACCGGGCTCCATTTTATATAGGCACTTCTTTTATCTTTTTCTGTTCTTAGCACAAAAAACTGTTTTACCTTATCCGGCTTTACGCCACTTCCTTTTCCAAAAACCCGCAGACCACTGATGGCAAATTTCCCTGTGGGCATATGTATATTTTCCAGTTTTATAAACCGGGCTTCAACCGGTTTTTCCAATTCTACATAATCATGCGGAACATCAGTTGTATTATTGCTTTTATCTATTAATACTTTCCATTTTTTACCGTCTACAGAATAATACATTTTATATTGGTGAAAGGTTCCTTGTTGTTTTCCTAAAAAACTGCTGTCCACATCCTGATCAGCATAATTAATTTGAATAGCATTTACAATTGATACATTTCCAAGATCTGTTTGAATCCATTCTCCTTTGCCGGCAGATCGGGCACTCCAGTATGTTTTCATACTTTCATCCACAGCATAGTTGGCCTGGTAACCACCATATGTTGAGGATACTGCTACCGGTTTTTTATAATTCAAAAGCATCCATCCGGTAAACCAAGCCCCCCCGCCCCCCGAAGGGGGGTTCTGCGAAGACTCTGCAATTTTATTAGATTTTTTCAATTTCGCAGAGTCTTCTGAAGTCCCTCCTTCGGAGGGATTTAGGGAGGCCGGTAGGTAATGCGGGTAGTCTCCAAATGCGGTATTGCAATACATATTATCATCTTTATCGAAACCGGCCGGCCATATTCCCAACCTTCGCTCAAATGTATTTTTAACTGAAAGTACCGTTGTGGAAACATGCCAGTAATTATTCCATTTGTCCTGGAAAGTAGCGCCATGCCCTGCTCCTCTTACAAATCCACCCAACTTAAAACTTAAGGGATCCGATTGTGCTGTAAAAGGCCCCAGAGGACCTGTTCCCACTAATAATCCATCAGCATAACCACTGAATTCTGTACCAGGAGCACCATACTGCATATAGTATTTGTCTTTATATTTTGTCATATGCGAACCTTCAATAAATGGATCGAGAAAAGTATTATCCATGTATTCCCCGAATCGCTGCCAGCCATAGTGCCAGGGTTCTAATAAATACATTTCTTTACGGGTACCGATAGGCTGAAAGGTTTTCCGGTTCAATTCAATGCCATACATCGGAAATTTATTTGAACTTCCGTTATACATATACAGGCGGCCATCATCATCAGTAAAAAAAGAAGGATCCCAGCCACCAATTTCAAATGAATCTACCAATGGCTTCCAATCATTTTCTTTTGGGTTGGTACTCATCCATAATGTAAAATTGCTGCTGTAAGTTGACCCAAAAACAAGCATGGTATCGCCAACAATGCCAACGCCGGGGGCACATAATTCATCATAGACACCGGCGTTCCAGGGGCGAAGGAACCTTTTGGAAATAAAATTCCAGT
>JBGTNK010000023.1:0-34136 GCA_041743125.1 Chitinophagaceae bacterium | reverse complement strand
GAGACCTCACAGCCGCTTCACTATGCGTTCGGCTCTTACAGACGCACCTGTTGTATCGTTCACCACCCTGCTCCTTAGAGCAACGCAGCATACAACCGGTTTGATGGTGAAGGTTGCTCTGCTTCTCCCATCGAGAGACCTGCTCTCATCACAAAAGCAGCTTCGCTGGACACACACAAGGGGTTTGCTGCAAGGCTGGCTGGACATTGGAGCAATGGGCTTTTGGTTCGCTATTGTACAGCAGTTATCGGCTTGACGAATAAAGCGAGGCAAAAGTTCTTAACTTCAAATTATAAACAAAACCGGGCAGCAGTTCCGGGCGGGACGATTTCCAAAAATCCCACCTGCAGCAATACCTGTTCGTCAGCGGCAAGTCAGAGAGATTCCTTCAGACAGAGAATAGTATTTATAGTGCTTTAAAAATTGCAAAATGACTAATAAGAACAAAATTTCAACTATTGTATTCTCAGTCTATATTCTGCTAGCTTTCTATGCTTTGGGTGGAGGTATTGTAAATTCATTGGTTGGTTACAGGACTTGGCGTGCGGTAGGAGAAAATGAATTTCCTAAATTTCATCAAATTGATAGTTCGCTCATTATTCCTCTATTTGTTGTTCCTGTTTTCTTATCCTACATCCCTCAAATTTTGTTATTTTGGTTTCGTCCTATGACTATACCAAAGTGGTTGGTTTGGCTTGCCTTACTTTTTAATTTGATAGCCTTGATTTCAACGATAACTATTCAAATTCCTATTCAAATTGAACTTGACAAAAGGTTTTCATTGGAACTAATTGAACGGCTTATATCAACTGATATGATTTATAGAAAGATTCCGATGTTGTTAATGGCTACAGTAAATTTTATAATGTTATATAAAGTAGTGAAAAGTTCTGGAAATAACTCCAAGCTTGCGACTTAAGGAATGACTATGCCGCTAGTCGAGTAAGCAAGGGGATTTTCACCCCCTGCTCCTCACAGAACCGTACGTGAACCTCTCGATTCATACGGCTCTTCAAGATGATGCTGGCAATTAGTAAGCAGGGCAGACACTCCAATGAGCAAACAAACCGGGCTGCATCTTATACAAAGTATTAAGCCATCGGCGGCTCTTATACAAATTCATCCGCTTGTTCCATTTGCATCACTTTTCAAGTCGTCTGTTCACATCGAACCCCGATATCGTGCCATCAGCACAGTTTAAGATCATCATGAAAACTTTTGTAAAAGCTGGTTTAGAAGATCGTATTATGTTTGATACGGACAACGGAGATATTGAAAAAGGAATTGCTTCTATTGAAGGCCTTGATTTTTTGTCGAAGGAACAAAAGAATAAGATCTATTACCAAAATGCGGAACGTTTCTTCAGCACTCATTGATGCATAATAACCGGATTTAAATAAAAATGGAAATGAAATTTTTGTTTCGCCCCTTTATAGAACCGACCTTAACAATTTGGCTTTTAAAATAAATTGTAAATTAGTTTTTCAGCCGGCGGTTGTTTCAACACAGGGAACCGGGAAACTCCATCCCGGGAAATACATGACCCCTTGCGGATCTTACAGACCATCCCGGAACAGTCCGCCGAAAGGAAAAACTTATTAAAAAAAACTGCAACCAACAGAACAAAAACAATAGATACTAATTATGGACACAAAATTTGAAGCAGGAATCAACATTGCCATTAAAATTCCTAAAAGAAAGTATGAAAAAACAGTTGAATTTTACAAGGATATTTTGAAACTGGAAGTGGAAGAAAAATCTATAGACAATCCAACCGTTTCAAGGACTCACGAAGTGAAATTCGGCAACAATATTATATGGCTGGATTGTGTGGACAACTACACCCATTCAGAAACCTGGTTACAGCTTACCGTTCTTGATGCAGAGGAAGCAGCAAAATATTTGCGATCCAACGGTGTGGAAACTTGTGACGAAATTGAAGAACTTCCGAAAAATATGCATTGGATTCAGGACCCTGCAGGGACAGTATTTAACGTGCAGGAGAGAAAATAAAGTTATTTAAGTAATAACAGCAACCTGCTAAAAAGCGGTTGAAAACAATAAAATAAAAATGGTTTATTTTATTTAGTGATATTATGGCAATAAAAAATTGGCGGTTGATGGCAGTACAATCATTGGTAATGTGTTTCATCCTGAATTAGATTATTCTCAACTTCAGACCAAAACCTGGCGGACAATGAAAAACGCTACTGCAAAAAACCATATTTCTCCAACATACAATTTCTGACAGGCTTTCCTGTACATTAGCTAACAATTATGATTCATGAAAAAATTGCAATTACTACTTCTTTGTTCCACGCTGACCTATTATGCGGTAGCACAAAATTTACCACGGGTCATTGTCATATCAACGGGGGGCACTATCGCCGGGCAACAACCCGATAAAGACAAAGCAGGGTATATACCGGGAAAAATTCAGGTCAACGAATTGCTCAAAAACATTCCTTCGATCCATCAGAAAGCCAGTGTACAGGGAGAACAAATAGCTTCCATAGGAAGTTATGATATGACCGTTGACATCTGGATTAAACTATCAAAACGTATCCGGGAAATTTTTGCAACCAATGAAGCGGATGGTATTGTAATCACCCATGGTACCGATACACAGGAAGAAACTGCTTACTTTCTAAGTCTTACTGTACCACCGGGTAAACCCGTTGTGTTAACCGGTGCCATGCGTCCGGCAACAGCTATTAGCGCCGACGGACCCCAGAATTTATATGATGCCATACTTGTAGCAGGTGACAGCAGCAGTAAAGGAAAAGGTGTAATGATCTGTTTTAACCAAAGTGTTTATGATGCCAAAAACGTAGTTAAAACAAGCACTACGCATGTTAACGCCTTCACGTCACCAAATACGGGTGCGATAGGGCAAGTGTATGATAGTAAAGTGTTTTACAATGCCCGGGCATTGAATAAATATGTTGGATCCGTAGTATTTGATATCAGCAACATGGATACATTGCCCCGCGTAGAGATTGTATATGCCTATGCCGGCGCCTCCAATGCTGCCATCAATGCTTTTATAAATATTCCTGTGGCAGGAATCATTATTGCAGGCACAGGCGATGGTAGTTTTAATCAACCAATATTGGAATCAGTTAAAAGGGCGGTTAAAAAAAGTATTCCTGTAGTACGGTCATCAAGAGTATATTCAGGAAAGGTTACCCTGAAAAACGTAGGCATTTTTGACGACTCCAAATTAGGCACCATCCCATCAGACAATCTTAATCCTCAAAAAGCCCGGATCCTTTTAATGCTTGCGTTAACAGTTACTAGCGACAAGAATAAAATTCATGACATGTTTTTGACTTATTAAATCTTAATAAATATCCTGTTGGTGCAAAATCTAAAAGCGGTATATGTTCGAACCCACAAACAAGAAAGCCAAAAGAGTAAACAAGGAGTTTTTAATTTAACTTCCGGGCAGGACCGGATGTATTTATCCATAACACTACAAGTTGGGTAATTTTGTAAGCAACAAGGCCAACATCAAGCCCGTACCTTATTTACTATTGTAAACCATCAAGGATGATCAAACCGTTTTACCTGTTATTTATTTTTTTCTTCCTGGCGATCCGTTGCGGGAATGATGTGGCAACCGTAAGGCCGGCAGAAGAAACAATATCTGAATCGGTATATGCATCAGGCATTATAAAGGCAGAGAATCAATACCAGGCATTTGCTTCAGCTAATGCCACAGTGGCTACATTATTGGTAAAAGAAGGTGATACCGTTAAAAAAGGAGAGGTGATCCTGCGGCTGGACAATACCACGGCCCGCTTGAATGTGGAAAGTGCCGGGCTTTTAGCTGAAAATGCATCAGCAACAAAAAACAGGGAAAAACTTAGAGACCTGCAAAATGCGATCCAGCTGGCCAAAACAAAAATGGAATTTGACTCTTCGCTATTAGAACGGCAACTGGACCTTTGGAAAAATAAGATTGGCAGCCGCAATGAAGTAGACCAGCTGGCACTGGCATATAAAAATTCAGGGAATGCCTATAAATCGGCCCTGTTGAACTACGCTGAATTGCAAAAAGAGATCCGCTACCAGGACAGGCAGGCACAAACGAATCTCAACATCAGCAAAAGCCTTGCTGCCAATTATGACGTGATAAGTGAAGTTGACGGTAAGGTGTATAAGCTGCTGGTTTTAAAAGGAGAAATGGTGTCAATGCAAACCCCCGTTGCCATCATTGGAAGCGCCAGCGACTTCATGCTGGAGTTACAGGTAGATGAATATGACATAGCCCGTATAAAAACCGGTCAGCGGGTTTTAATAAATATGGATAGTTATAAAGGCGAAGTATTTGAAGCCCGGGTAACCCGGATAAATCCCCTGATGAATGAGCGGTCCAATTCATTCACCATAGAAGCTAAGTTCATAAACCTGCCACCAGCCCTGTTTCCCAATTTATCCTGTGAAGCCAATATCATAATAAGATCTAAAGACAAAGCCCTTACTATACCCCGGAACTATTTACTGGAGGGGAATTATGTTTTAATGGAAAATAATGAAAAGCGGAAAGTGGTGACGGGATTGATGGATTACCAGAAAGTAGAGATCGTTGAGGGGTTGACGACAAAAGATGTTATCCGAAAACCGGAAGAATGAACTTAAAATTAATTATTGATATCGCCCGTTCGCTGATGCTGGCACGATGGAAACAAACCCTGGTGGCAGCCGTCGGTGTAACTTTCAGCATTACCATGTTTATTGCTTTGCTGGGTTTTATGGCCGGTCTTAATGATTTGCTGGATGGATTGGTATTGAACAGGACTCCCCATATTCGGTTATTTAATGAAACAAAGCCCAACGAACGGCAGCCGGTAAACCAGCACAAGGATTATACATCTTCTTATAATTTTATTCAATCCGTAAAGGCGGGCACCAGCCGTCAGCAACTCTATAATAGTTCAGCAATATTGTCAGCACTTGGTAAAGATGACCGGGTGTTGGGTTTCGCTCCCAAAATTACATCACAGGTATTTTTTAATGCGGGAACAAATGATATTACAGGCGTCATCAATGGTATTGATGTAGTCGGCGAAATACGTTTGTTTCATTTTAAAGATTATGTTACCTCCGGCTCAGCTATAGATATTGACAGGATATCCAACAGTATCATTTTAGGTAAAGGACTTGCAGATAAATTACTGGCCAACCTGGGTGATGTGATACAACTCACCACGGCCGGAGGTGAACGATTTCCGCTGAAAGTGGTGGGATATTACCAGACCGGCTTAGCTGATTATGATAAAGTACAGAGTTTTACATCTGTAAAGACGGTTCAGAAAATAATGGGCCAGCCGGCCAATTACATCACGGATATCCAGGTCAAATTAAAAGATTTAAACAGGGCCCCCGCCCTTGCAAAAGAATACAACAGTTTATTCCAGGCGGATGCAGAGGATATACAAAAAGCCAATGAGCAATATGAAACAGGTTCCTTTATCCGTACATTGATTTCGTATGCAGTGGGTATTACATTATTGATCGTGGCAGGATTTGGCATATTTAATATCCTGAACATGATGATCTATGAAAAAATGGATTCCATTGCTATTTTAAAAGCCACAGGTTTTTCAGGCAAGGATGTTAAATGGATATTTTTGATAATCGCTATCAGTATTGGTTTATTAGGAGGAATATCAGGTTTGATTTTAGGTTATGTATGCTCCCTTATCATTGACCAGGTACCGTTTACCACCGCAGCATTACCCACCATTAAAACATACCCGGTTAATTATAGTATAATCTTTTACCTGATCGGTGGATCTTTTTCAATCATTACAACCTATTTCGCCGGCTGGTTCCCGGCACGCAAAGCAAGTAAAGTAGATCCGGTGATCATCATCCGGGGTAAATAAATATGGCAGCATGCATCCTGGAGGCAAAAAATATTTCAAAATATTTTTATGACCCCGTAAAATTTAAAGTATTGTCCGGTATCAGTTTTAGTGTAAACAAAGGTGAGTTTGTTTCACTAACCGGAAAATCGGGTTGTGGAAAGTCCACACTGCTATACATCCTGTCTACAATGGATACCGATTATGAAGGTGATTTACTGATTGACCAGGTTTCCATGCGTGGAAAAAAAGAAGCCCAACTGGCCCGCACCAGGAATGAGAAAATCGGGTTCATATTTCAGTTTCATTACCTGCTGAACGAATTTTCTGTTTTGAAAAATGTAATGTTACCTGGCTTAAAGCTGGGCATCCGTTCCTCTTCAGAAGTGGAGCAAAAAGCAATAGAAAAATTACAGATGCTGGGAATAAAACACCTGGCTCCAAAAAATGCCAGCAGAATTTCAGGTGGGGAAAAACAACGGGTAGCCATAGCGAGGGCTATGATCAATGACCCGGATATCATTATGGCAGATGAACCTACCGGCAACCTGGATAAAAAAAACTCGGCTATCGTGTTTGATATTTTTAAACGGCTGGCGGAGGAATTCCATCAAACGATGTTTATTGTAACACACGATCCTGATTTTGCAAATCGCAGCTCCCGCATCATTGAAATGGAAGATGGAAAATTGATCTGAAAATTTTTAATATCCCTCACCCTATTCCCTCAAGAAAAATGGGTGAGGAAATAGAAAATCACACCAGGTAGCCGTGTTTAAATTTTATTTTAAAGCGCCTATCCATTTCGGTCAATGCAGGATATTTAATATTGAACTTTAGTAATTAACTTCAGGCTCAGTCAATCAGTCGGCTACAGTTCAGGATAAAAAGTTTTCTTTAGCCCGGCGGAACGCTAAGACTTTACATGGGTAGCTATATCAAAGGGGATCAATCAATGCAGGCAATCGTTATAAAAAGAAAAGGAAATTAAAGAATTAACGTAAATGAAATTAACCCGGAGGTTGAAAACACTTTATCAATTTCAAAGCTACACCTGCCAACTACAAAATAATCTCATCATCTCTCGACAAAACGAAAGGCGACTACTTTAACTTATCAGAACCAAAACATGACTGACAAATAACAAACCCATATACCCTGCACTCCCGGACAAAGAGCTACATTCATCCTAAAACTCTTCCATAATGATTAACAAAATTCGCTTAATTCTTTTTCCGGTCTTAGTGCTGCTTCTAACATCTACTGCAAATAGTAATCCACCTATCAAGGGGAAATAAAACAAGTCGCCATTTCGCTTTTTAACTCATTTGACAAGCTGCAAAACATATCTGGCGTGCTGGATTTTAATGACACGCCAAGACTAAAATGAAATAATTTACCGATAGGGCTCCGGGCAAGAGCAGGAATAAGTATAGGCAACATGAAGGAAGATCAAAGAAAATTGCTTCATCGTATTCTTTCTGTTTCATTAAGCTCTCAAGGCTATTTAAAAGCCACAAGCATAATGCACCTCGATGATTTGCTAAACCGGTACGCTGATAGTATTTTCTATAAAAAAGAAATTAATGATGATACATATAATTTCTTAAAATCCTTATTGTGGTCTCATAAAAACTTCTACTTTTCCTTTTTTGGGAAACCTACCGATGCCATTTGGGGATATAAATTAGAAGGACATCATTTATCCATCAATTTTACTTTTGTTAATGACAAGCTATCTGTTACTCCTTATTTCATGGGTACAGACCCTGCTGAATATCCCATCACTGAATACGCAGGCTGGCGGGTTCTTGGACAAGAAGAAGATTTAGGAATTAAGCTCATCCACCTGATGACAGCTTCCCAGCAAAAAAAAACCACAATGTATACCGATGTGCCAAAGGATATAATTACAGCGGCAGAAAGCGGAAAACGATTAGTTGACGATTGGGGTATCCGGGGTGCTGAAATGAATACCAACCAGAAGACTGTTCTGGAATACATCATCCGGGAATTTATTTTTAACCTTGAGTATGAGAAAGCAGTTATGGAGTATGACAAAATCATAAAAGCAGGTATTGAAAAAGTCTATTTCGGATGGATTGGAGAATATGATGAATCGAAGCCGCATTATTTTGTAATAAACGGACCTACCTTTCTTATTGAGTTTGACAACAACGGCGGGCCGGCCAACGGTGCAAATCATATTCATGCTATATGGAGAGAAAAAGGAAACGAATACGGAGAAGACTTGCTAAAAAAGCATTATCAAATGGAAAAACATTAGTGTGAAAAAAGCATATTATCCGCTTCCTCTTTATTTCATTACAAAATGATATTTCTTTTTACAGGCTATAATTATGTTGCAGATAACAATCCTATAAAAGCCCCCGGGATAACTAAAAGATACAAGGAACTCCACTTTGAAAAAAAAGAAAATAAACAAGACTGAATTATGACCTCCCTGACAAAAAACAGGATAGAATCTCTTGACCTTTTAAAAGGCCGGGTGGTAGTTATTATGGCGCTTGACCATGTAAGAGATTATTTTCATTATTCGTCTTATACAGGCGTTTATTGTTTCTTCTTTAGCTTCAAGCAACAGTCAATGGTATCCTTCCACTCAAAGCTATTGTAAAGTTAGCCGTGTATAATAAGTAAATTCTCTCCATTCTCTTTCTGCAAGAAGAAAATATTCCTGTTTTGAAACTCAAAAAACAGCCCAGCTGATTTCCACTGTTCTACAACTTCATTCCTGTTAATTACTTTTCATTCGCTCTGCTATATATAAAGTAGTTTTAAAAATACTGATTACTTCAGGGTCGGTATGGGCCTTTTAATAATTCTGCAATCTGCCAAATCAGCTGATTATTATCGTTTTGGTTGGACATTATATATCTCTTAGTAAGTTAAAAATTTAGTTAGTTATGATCTTGCAAAATCTATTAAAAGTTGAATATCTCCCTTGTCTGCTGCTTTTATTGCATTAAGATAATCCATCCTACTATCGCCCTGCTTAACCAGATTGGCTGCACCCCATGTATAAACCGGTTGCTTAAATATTTTTTCAATCACAATATCAGCCATTAACCGGCTATGCCGCCCGTTGCCATTAGGAAAACAATGAATGCTTACCAACCGGTGTTTGAAACGGATGGTGCATTCATCGGGGCTGTAGGTGTTATTGGCGTACCAAAATTTTGTATCATCCAGCAATTGCCTCAGCCCGGTTGGTATCTGCCATTTATCTACTCCAATGTTTTTATCTGTTCTGCGAAACTCACCGGCCCATGCCCAAACATTGCCATACATACGCTTATGCAATGCCTGGATAAAATCTTCGGTAAACACGACATCGGGTTTAAAGGAACGGCTTAATGTCCACAACACGGCCTGTTCAATATTCTGCTGTTCAAACTCGTCCAACTCACCACGAGTGGCAATGGTTTTTATGAGCAAGCCTTCTTTCTCATCTTCGTCCAGCGGTGTTTGCCAGTCTATGTAATCTAAATCTAATCCCATAGCGTTTTAGGCATTTCATTTTTAATGATGGCCGCCCTTTCTTCAATTGCTTTTTCGATACGCTGTTTGCTGTTCTCCTGGTCTTCCAGCTTCATGCTGATGGAAGTACGCTGTACAATCTGCTTTGCCAGTTCTTTTGCCTTCCGGTCTATCAGTTGCTCCAGCGATCCGTCGTTTGGTACAAAGCCATAAACCAGTTGCATATCCAGGGCTCTTGCCGCTTCCCGCAATGCTTTGATAGAAATGGATCCGTCTTTCTCCCGGCGTTCAATATCCTGCACACTTTGTTTGGTAATAGACAGCCTTTTGCCCATTTGTAACATACTCATACCAATAGCGTTGCGGATGGCTTTTATCCAGCCGGTGGGTGGCGGCGCTACCTTTAGCAAAGGGGCGAAAGCAAGCATTTTGCTGTTGAGTTGTTGTATTTGTAGTGACTTTTTGCTCATGATAGTAAAGTTATACTTTGACTAAACAAGAACAAATGTAAGGATATAATATGACAAAAATAAGAAAAATGTAAGCCTTTGGACTGACTTATCAACAGGGCAAGTATGGGTGTGGGCTGACTATTGTCTGCAAAAAATGCAGAAACCACATCCGTTTGACAGAATGGGGAGCAAGGCAGGAAAGGGAAATGTGCTTAGAATCACCGGCTTTCAGCTTTTCTAAAGCCTTGCCGGTGCCATTGTGGAGTATATCATCAACGGTACAGGCAGAAAACAGCACACTATCCCAATTGCCCCAATTTCCCTCGCTGCCTTTTTTTTTCTCTATATGCCTTTCAAAGTAGGCAAAGAAACTGCCTTTGCCTTTATCGGTATCCCGAAAGCCATATTCTTCATTTTTTATCTGGAGCAATCTTTTTGACAGGATGGCTTCTGCCAATATCATTGTTTTACGGTTCTCCTCCTTCTGCTCTTGGGTGAGCTTGCCTTTCTCCGGCTCTGGTTTGATGTATAATTGTAAATTCTCATAGTCTCTTTTAACATCACCATAGTACTCAAATACAGGCTGATTTTATTGCCCTTTTTGCGTTGTCTTAAAGTTACTGTCATGGTTCAGTAGTTTGAATAGTTCGTTGAGAGCTGTTCGGGGATTCGGGTACTTCTGACCAACTTACCTGCTTTAATTTCGCCTTTGTCAATGAGCCTGTAAATGGTCCATCGGCTGGGGTTGATTAGCTGGCAGGCTTCATCTGAAGTTAGAAATTCCTTTTGGGAAATGGCAGGGTTGTACATGGCTTTTTCGGTTTCTTCATTGATGGCCACTTCAATTTTTTCATCCCGCTTCCGTTGTTTGTATGCTTTCCAGGCACAGGTGTCTGAGCAAAACTGTGTAACAGAAGTCTTGGCGATAAACCGGTTACCGCAGTGCTGACAAATTTTTTGTAAACGAATGTTGCTGCTAATTTTGTTGCCTGTTGTTGCTACATGTAGCAGCTGGTAGCTGGATGTAGCATGTTCGCTCCCGGCTGTTGCCTGATTTGTTGGCAACAAATAAGAGAAAGATAAATCAGCTAAAAGCTAACAATAACAGGCATTTATGAAACAAAGGAAAGATATTTATTTGCCGATGCAGAACTTACTAAAGATGAAATCCAGCATATCTTCATTACTAACATGTCCCGTAATTTCTCCAAGGTAATGAAGGCAGCGGCGGATATCCAACGCCAACAGGTCACCGGGTAAATTATTGTCAAGCCCCGTCATTATATCAGCTAAGGATTTTGCAGTTTCCATCAGGGAATGATAATGGCGGGCATTGGTAACGATCGTATTTTCAGCCTGCACTTTCCCTTGTAAAACAGCGTCAGTCATTTTGTTTTTCAGGACTTCGGTGTGGAGGTTTTGTTTTGCAGAAATAAATATAACTCTTTCAACACCCGAAAATTTTCTTCTTACCATATCCTCAGCGGCCTGGTCAATTTTATTTATCACGAGCAAATAGTTCAATTTCTCCGCATCCAGTTCTGCCTTCTTGTTGGTAATATCAGCTACGTTTTCATTTGCATCAGCCAGGTAAATAACAAGGTCTGCCTGCTTCATTTTTTCGAGACTACGCTCCATGCCGGCGCTTTCAATGGAGTCACCTGAATGCTGCCGTATACCAGCTGTATCAATCAGCCGGAATAATATTCCATCAATATTGAGAATCTCTTCTATAGTGTCCCTGGTAGTGCCCGGAATGTCACTGACTATAGCCCGGTTCTCATTTAGCAATGAATTTAGCAGGGTAGATTTTCCTGCATTGGGTTTGCCAATAATAGCTACACTCACACCATTCTTTATTACATTTCCAATTTTAAAAGAGTTAATCAGGCTGTTTGTTGTTTGTGTGAGTTGGTCAATTAAACTATAAAAAGCTGAGCGGTCAGCAAATTCAACATCCTCCTGTGAAAAATCGAGCTCTAATTCAATTAAAGCTGAAAACCGGATTAATTGTTCTCTTAATTCTTTTAGCCGGGTTGAAAATCCTCCCCGCATGGTGTGCAGGGCTGCTTTATGCGATGCCTCTGTATTGCTGGCTATAAGATCAGCTACTGCTTCGGCCTGTGCCAGGTCCATTTTGCCGTTTAAAAATGCCCGCTGCGTAAATTCTCCTGGCCTGGCCAGCCTGGCTCCCTTCGCTATGCAGGCTTCTAAAACCTGTTGATGAATAAACGGAGAACCATGGCAACTGATCTCAATCACATCTTCACCGGTATATGATTTAGGTGCCCGAAATAAGGAAAGGACCACTTCGTCAATTACTTTATCGTCCCATCTCAGGAAACCAACATGCAGACTATTGGCGGGCTCATCTTCAATTTTTTTTGAGGCAAACAAGGCGGCCATGATCTTAAAACTTTTCTCTCCACTAAGCCTGACGACACCGATAGCACCTATACCTGGTGGAGTGGCAAGCGCCACTATGGTATCATCCCAGCCAGTTAAACTATTTGCCATACTATTTATCCGTTAGAAAACTAATGATCTGTAAGATTTGATAATAGTTTCAAAAATAGGCCTGAATAAAATAAGCAATAAAAAAAATCCCCTTACTGGTTGGTAAGGGGATATAAAAAATAAATTCTTATTTGTTATTCTGACATAACCTGGAAAGTAATAGGCTGTTTCCTATAGGCATTTACACTTCGCCCGTTTTGGATTGCCGGAGTCCAGGTAGGGCCCTTTTTAATAACCTTTACCGCTTCAGCTTCCATACCATATCCGTGGTTGGTCAATGCCCTAACATCACTTATGCTTCCGTCTTTACTCACTACAAACTGGACATATACGGTATAAGTGCCTTCCGGAGCTCCGTTATCAACCGGTGCGCTGGGATTAAGATTTCTTTCAAGATATTTTCTCCAGGCACTTTCACCTCCTTTGAAGGATGCCTCTATTTCCACCTTTTCAAAAATTTTATTCTCGTCCTCCTTTTTTACCTCAACTATACCCTTTCCATCATCTATTACAGCCGGGGCTACTATACCCACATCCTTTATACCTTCCTGCTTGATTACATCAATTTTTGCTTCTTTGAGTTCCTCCTGGGCAGGTGGTGGCTCCTGTACCTCCTCATCTTTTACAATTTTAGGAGGTGTAAATTTCTGCATTTCAATCTTTGGGGGATCAGGGGGTTTTGGCGGAGGCGGCGGCGGAATGTCCTTGGGCTTCTCTTCCTCCTGCTTGATATCCGCCAGGGTAACTTCCTTAATGTCCACCTTGTTTGATTTGCTGTCGTCAAGGGTACTTGCAAGTAAAGAACCCAACATAGCTATAAGGGCAATGGAACCTGTAATTACCAATGCCAGGATGATCCGCTTGTTATAAGTTCTTCGAAGCTCATATGCCCCATAGTCCTTGTTCCTGTTTTCAAAAACCAGGTCAAGAATATCGGCTGATAATATTTTATTGGCTTCCATGTTTGAGTTTATTTAAAAATTAGATGCTATTCATGGTTCAATTCCATAAATTAATTAGCTGGAGCCGGGGCCGCTCCTCCGCCTTCCGTTGCTGCTATCAGTTCATTTTCTGATTCAGCTATCTTAACCATGGCGAAACGTCTTACATTATTAATTGTCATTTCGTCCAGGATGTCTACTGTATTCTTATAAGTAGCCTCCGCATTGGGCTTGATTACAACAATAAAGTCTTCATCCGCACATTCTGACCTGGGATCTTTTCCCTTTGCCTTTGCCTTTTCTTCACATGCGGCATTGCCCCTGTAATTGGAAATAACCTCTTTCTTTTTCCTGATTATTTCATCGCGGACACCTTTAAAGGTGGTCTGCTTAAAATTACTTCCATCAGGCGCCAGCTCTCCTTCATAATAGTAAACCTGGTCATTTTTTCCAATCATTACAGTAAGGGCTCCCGATTGTTTGGCTTTGGTGACTTCCTCGTCCTTGTCTGTATCTTTCGGCATATTGAGGTCCATTGTTGAAGGGGAACTCATGGTTGCAGTAAAAATAAAGAAGGTAATAAGAAGAAATCCCAGATCCACCATAGGCGTCATGTCAACACGGGTGGAAAGCTTTTTAGCTTTTTTTACGCCTGGTCCTTTTTTGTGACCACCACCATCAGAGATATCTAAACTTGCCATAGCCTGTTGTTTTTAGTTAACAATATTATTTTTTCTCTTGTCTGCGGATTACACTCAATTCAGAATTTGGCGGCGCATCTTCAGGCGATGTAACCAGGTTATACTTATGTTCATCATTCCTTTTTAATGCGCTTACAACCGCTTCAAACGTTGGATATTTTGACTTTGAATCTCCTTTGATGAGGAAGGTAAGTTTTTCACCTGCAAATGCATTTTTGGAAGCTGCAACCCATTTAACCAATTCATTGGTGGCTGAATCCAAAATAGGAATGCCGGGCTGCTTCACATTCTTTTGCTCATCGGCAGGAATCGCTAATAAACTTTTCAACTGAGAAAAAGGCACCCCTACAGCAGCTGTTTTTTTAAAATTAGCTATCTCCGCAGGTGTTAATCCTAAATTATTATTAGTGTTTAACTCCTGCATTATCTTGTCAAAAACAGCCACATTTTTTTCTGAAAGAACAGAAAAGAAAACCCTATTAGTAGGGTCAATGGTGACCATGACCGCATCATTTTCAGGAAGTTTGCCGGCAGAAACAGAATTGGGAGTCTTAATTTCAACTGGCTCAGGTGGTTTAAATTTGGTAGCCATGATGAAAAAAGAAAGGATCAGGAAAGCGATATCCACAAAAGGCGTCATATCCGTATCCGTACTCTTTTTTGGAATATTTACACTTGGCATTTTTAAAAAATTTATAAATAAGATGAATCAGGATCCAATTTCCATAACGTTCACCTGCAATCTGATAAAAATTATTTGTAAAGAGAAGCGAAACTCTGTGTCAGCGTAAAACCAGACTCATCTATACCATATGTAATAGAATCGATTTTGGTTGTAAATACGTTATACATGATCAGCGAAAGGGCAGATGTTCCGATACCTAAGGCTGTATTATATAAGGCCTCAGAGATACCAACGGCCAGATCACCAGCTGCGCCTGCGCCACCTTCCTTACCAAGAGCTGAGAACGACTTGATCATACCTATTACCGTACCTAACAGGGCGATCAATGTACCGGTAGATACAATTGTGGAAAGGAATACAAGGTTTTTTGAAAGCATGGGAAGTTCCAGGGCTGTTGCTTCTTCTACTTCCTTCTGGATAGCGATCACTTTCTGCTCTGTATCCATTCCTCCTTCATTGATCAATTCTTTATAACGACGAAGACCGGCCTTCATTACATTACCTACAGAACCGCGTTGTTTGTCGCACTCAGAAAGAGCGGCATCCACATTACGATTAGCAAGATGGTACTGCACTTTACGGATAAAATCAGAAATAGAACCGTTACCTAATGCTTTACGGATGGTCAGGTATCTCTCAATAGAGAATACAAAAACCATTAATAACATTCCTACCAATAGGGGAACGATGATACCACCTTCGTAAATTCTGTGAAATGCATCTTTGGGTTCTTTGTGTTCGGGCCAGAAACCGCCTTCAGATGAAGGTTGTTCAAATCCACTGGGATCGCCTAACATAAATCGCCAAATGGCATAACCAGCAAGAACACATACAATAGGAGCAATCCACGAAATGGCGTTACTGCTTTTTTTTGCCTGCACGGAGGTAGCCTTAACAGATGCGGACGCTGTTGGTTTTGTCTCAGCCATGATCTTAATTTTTTAGTGTTTTTTTAAATGTTAATGAGCCTTTTTTGCGGATACAATTCTAATGAAAAAGTTTTTATAAAAATCGTAGAGTATTAAATTTTTGGGTTCTTCATTAAAACAGGAATAAAGATTTTTTGAAATGATCTTTTCTGTGTTGTGCTGCGTTTATTATTGACGTGTAGCAATCCGTTGTCTCATGACATTTTTCAAAAATTCACTCCTCACAAAACTGATAGCCAATCTTATTATGTTATTTGCTCACACAATCAAATCAACTTTCCTTTTTCACATACACTAAATAACGAAGATTTTTTTACACCGGGGTTCAAGTTAAGGATTTTTTTAAATGCAGCAACTCTATGACAAATAATTTGATAACAATTTTGACTAACATTCATTCTTATTATTCATATCGCAATGCTTCTATTGGATTTAGTCTTCCTGCTTTTAATGCCGGATACAGACCTGCCAGCAAGCCCACAATGGTACAAATGACAATTCCGTAGGCTACCCAATTCCAGGGTACTACAAATCCTGTGTTTAATACCATGGAAAAAATATTTCCTACTAATATGCCCAGGAATATACCAAACAATGCACCCAATATACTAATGATCATTGCCTCCAGTAAAAATTGGCGCCGCACCATTTTACTTTTTCCTCCAATCGCCTTTATTAACCCTACTTCTTTCGTTCGTTCGGAAACGGAAACCAACATTATATTCATTAATCCTATAGCCGCCCCTATCAGAGTGATCAATCCAATTACCGTGGCTGATATGGTGAGAAATCCAAGACTATTCATTGCCTTTTCGGCAATACTATCGCTCCTGTCCAGGGCAAAATTATTTTCTTCGGTTGTCATTAATTTCCGGATGGGTCTGAAAGTTGCTTCTGCCTCGCCCAAAGCTTCATTTACCTGCAGAATATTATCTGTCAATACCGCTACCACAAAAGATGAACCAGAAGGAAAATTGCGGTAAAGGCTCGTATAGCTTGTAATAACAACATTATCCCTGCTAAATCCGAAAGTGGAGCCCCTGCTTTCCAGCACGCCCAGTACCCGGTATGGAATACTGTTTATTCTAATCATGGAATTGGTAGCCTTTCCAATACCGGCCTTAAACATTTTCATGGCCACATCGTGGCCCAGCAGGCATACATTGGTGCCCGACTGTACATCCACCCGGTTCATATTTCTGCCATCTGCTACTGAAAACCCATTTAATAATAAATAATTTTCGTCACCCCCAAGTAAGGTTACATTGGGACTTGTTTTCCTGTCTTCATGCGAGATAATTGTATTTCGGTTACCAAAAATGGATATACTGGTAATGGCAGGATAATGATAGGATCTAACAAAAAGTTCAGCTTCATCTTTGGTAATCTTTTTATCAAGATTAGATTTTTTTTCTTTTCGACGGGATTTTTTCGACAATTCCGTTTTACGTCTTCCGTCATCGCCACCAAAATTTATATTTCGTTCCTTATACCGTATGGTAAAAGCATTGGCTCCCATTGAAGAAAAGCTTTCAGAAAATTTCTGATTCATTGCCTTAATGGCCGTAATAATGCCTACCAGTGCCATGATGCCAAAAGCAATAATAGCAACCGTTAATCCGGTTCTTAGCTTATTGCTCCGAACGGTGCGAAAGGCAAGAAAAAATACATCAAAAAATTTCATTGGAAAATCGACTTATACCGAAATTAAAAAATTGCCGGGATAATAGATCAAATGATTACCTGAGAAGGATATTAAAAATATAGCCAGTGCAATAATAATTCCGGGTAAATTCCTAACATAAGGATAATCACGGCAAGAATAACCAGGCAATACTTAAAAAAATCAGAAGATACAAGGGTTGCATTCCCTTCTTTGAAATACATGGCCTGGATAACGCGGAAATAATAATAGGCACTGACAGCCGCCATTAATACTGCAAAAATGACCAACCATAAATTGCTTCCTGCACTCATAGCTGCTTTCAGCATATAAAATTTGGCAAGGAAACCTGCGGTAAGTGGTATACCGGCTAATGATAAAAAGTAAAGAGTAGTAACAGCAGCTATCAGCGGCTGTTGCCTGGCCAAACCGTTAAAGCCTTCAAAGGAATAATCAGTCATTTTTCCCAAAACAGCGAAGACCCCAATAGTAGCAAAACAATAGGCAGCAGCATATAATAATATCCCTTCCTTAGCATCAGTGTTCATGGCATATAATGCCAGCAGCATAAAACCGGCCTGGGCAATACTGGAATAAGCCAGCATTCTTTTTACACTGCGCTGAAATACGGCCGTAATGTTTCCGATGAATAAAGTAGCAACTGTAATGACGGCCACCCAAACTTTCCATTGATGATTAAAAGATCCGAATGTTTCATCAAACAGGCGGATAAAGCCAATAAAAACAGCAGCTTTTACTACCGTAGCCATAAAGGATGTAAATACAGTTGGCGCACCGTCATATACATCGGGGGTCCAGAAGTGAAATGGGGCAGCAGAAACTTTAAACGACATGGAAAATAACAGCAGCAACATACCGGCTACAGGTAAAACTGCCGGCTTATCCAATACAAATTTCATTTGTTCCACATTAAATGTACCCGTGGCGCCATAGATCAATGCGATGCCCATTAGCATTAACCCGGTAGAAAAAGCCCCCATCAAAAAATATTTCAGGGAAGCCTCGTTACTTCTCAAATTTCTTTTATCACTTCCGGTAAGAATATAAAGAGGAATGGAAATGATTTCTATACCTAAGAATAGTATCAGCAGTGATTTGAAGGTTGTAACCAGGATAATACCACTGGTTATAAAAAAAATCAATGCAAAATATTCCGCATAATGGATACCCACTTTTTCCATATCCTTTGCAGATAAAATAAAAAATACCAGGGTAGAAAAAATGGCTATGCTGTTAAACAACAATGCAAATCTGTCGAAACGCATCATGCCCTCCGTATTAATTTTAAAAAAGGCAGGGTGGTACATTTCGTAGATGTTGAAAACAAGCACCAGCAACATACCCGCAATAGCAATCATTCTGATAATGGCCTTTTGTTTCAGATAAACACCGCTGAATAACATGATAACCCCCAATAAAGCCGACAATATAAGTGCGTTCATGATTTCTCTTACTTCTTTAACAGATGATGTATGTCTGATGCTTTTAAAATACTATCTGAAATATCGCTTGTAATATTTAAAAAGGGCTGTGGATAAACGCCAATCCAGAAAATCAAAATCACGATAATCCCCAGCGATACTTTCTCAATCAATTTAATATCCAATGCAGTTTCCGTAACCGGAACGGTATTACCGTAAAATATTTTCCTCACCATATTCAACGTATAAACAGCAGCCAGTATAATACAAATGCCAGCCAGTACAGTAAACCAAACACTGTACTGGGTAACATCAGACCTGAAAATTCCGGTAAACATCAGGAATTCCCCTATGAATGCATTGGTAAGCGGCAAGGCTATATTAGCCAGGGCAATGACAACAAATAAGATGGCCATAACCGGAGCTTTTTGCGCTAACCCTCCCAGCTCCGAAATTTTCCTGGTGCCAAACTGCCTTTCTATTAACTCTACCATTATCCATAAGCCAATGATGTTGATCCCGTGATTGAACATCTGGATCATGACTCCCTGCAATCCAATTTTATTTTCTGAAAAAATAGCTATGCACATGAGACCGATATGCGCAATGGAGGAATAGGCTATCAATCTTTTTATGTCATCCTGTTTAATTGCAATGAAAGAAGCATAAACCATCCCGGTTACCGCCATCGATGACACCAGGTCGCCCCAGGAATAGGATGCCACCGGGAGTACCGGAAGCAACCAGCGAATTACGCCCATTACCCCCATTTTTACCATAATGCCGCTGAGCACCATGGTAGTGGCTGTTGGTGACTGCTCATAAGTATCCGGCTGCCAGGTGTGAAAAGGAAAAATGGGCATTTTGATGGCGAAACCGATAAAAAATAACCAGAATAACCAGGTTTGATCTTTGTTGCTGAGAGCGGCGCCGGTTTTATAAAATGATTCAATACTAAAAGACAGATCCGGCGTATGGGAATATATATATAGTATCCCTATCAACATTAATAAAGATCCGGCAAAAGTATAAATGAAGAATTTGAAAGTGACGGCAATTCTTTTTTCACCACCCCATTGTGAGCAAAGAAAATAAACAGGTATCAAAGCCAGTTCCCAAAAGAAATAAAATAATAAGGCATCCATAGCAAGGAAAACGCCCATCAGTCCGGCCTGGGATAAAAGCATTAACGCAAAAAAATTATTTGCTTTTTTATAAGAGGAATGCCAGGTTGAAAGAAATATAAGTGGAAATGATATAGCAGAAAGCAAACAAAGGAGCTGACCCATTCCATCCAACCTGATTGAAAAACTACTTCCCAGGGTTGACAGCCAGTCCGATTGATGAACAAGATACCGGGCATCCGTAAAATAAGTTAATCCCAACAAGGAAACACCCAATGTAAATATGGATGATAATAAGGCCCATCTGCGTACTCCTTTTTCATCACTGATAAAAAAGGACACCAACCCTGTAAGCAATGGAATTAAAATTAATAAAACTGCGATCATAAGCCCTGCCCTTTCTGCAAAGGGAACTGTTTATTTGTTATTATTTTGAAATTAACCCCGTATCAATTACCCCATTGAAGATTATCAATTCTTGGCCACCTGCTGAATTCTTTTCTCAATGTATATTTCTAACTCCCGCAAGGGTCAAATATTTTTTTACTTGCATTATTTCCTGATAAAAAATTGGAACACAAAAAATAAAAGCATTCCTAACACCATTAATAATACATAACTGCCTACCTGTCCGCTCTGCAACAAGCGAACCTTGCTGCTGCTATAATTGACCAGCCTGCCAACGCCGTTGACAATTCCGTCAACAACTAATTTTTCAAACACCTCTTTGAAAAAATAACTTAACCGGCTTAAGGGTAAAACAATGAGCCTGTCATATATTTCGTCCACGTACCATTTATTGGCCAATAGTTTACCAAAGCCTGAAGCCTCATCCGTATCAGGATTTTTGCTGAATTTATTCCATGCAAAAATTATTGTAATCACAATTAATGCAGTAGAAATTCCAGTTAGCATCCATTCAGTAGCATGCGATACCTCATGAGCTTCTAATATTTTATATGAACCCGCAAAGACAGGAGATAAAAATTCCTGCAGCCAGTGAGCGCCATGCATCATAAATTCCGGAACGCCCACATACCCACCCACTATAGACAAAATGGCCAGGACTACTAAAGGAATGGTAATGGCCAGGGGGCTTTCATGCAGGTGATGTTGCTGATCCTCCGTGCCCCGGAAAGACCCTTTAAAAGTGGTGGCATATAAGCGAAACATATAAAAGGCGGTCAATAACGCCGTTCCCAATGCTATAACATAGAGAACGGGAGACCTTCCGAACGCACCTGCTAATATTTCATCTTTAGAGAAAAAACCTGATAAACCCGGAATGCCGGCAATGGCCAAACAACCGATCAAAAAAGTAACATGTGTAATTTTCATGTATTTGCTCAACCCGCCCATTCTCCTGATATCCTGTTCGCCACCCATAGCATGAATGACACTTCCGCTTCCAAGAAACAAAAGGGCTTTGAAAAAGGCATGCGTCATCACATGAAATACAGCCGCCACATAGGACCCCGTTCCTAAAGCAAGAAACATATATCCCAACTGACTCACGGTAGAATAGGCCAGTACTTTTTTAATATCATTTTGTTTAAGAGCAATGCTGGCAGCCACCACGGCGGTTACCAATCCTGTAATAGCCACTATATTCATGGTTAACGGAGACATGGAATACAATATATTGCTGCGGGCAATCATATAAATACCGGCGGTCACCATGGTAGCAGCATGTATCAAAGCAGAAACCGGCGTAGGACCTGCCATGGCATCCGGCAACCAGGTATACAAGGGAATCTGGGCACTTTTACCGGTAGCCCCGATAAATAACAGTAATGAAATGCCGGTAATATCCGCAGCACTTAATTTTGAAACGTTGGCAAAAACATCTGCGTAAGAAACTGTATCCAACCTTTGTATCAGCCAGAATATGGCGATCAGGAAAGCCAGGTCGCCGATCCGGTTCATGATAAAAGCCTTATTGGCTGCTTTGTTGAACGCCGTATTTTTAAACCAATAGCCAATCAGCAGATAGGAGCATAAGCCCACTCCCTCCCATCCTATGAACATGATCACATAGTTGGCGCCCATTACTAATAACAACATAGAAAAAACAAACAAATTGAGGTAGGCGAAATATCGGCCGAAATGTTCTGTCTTTTCTTCATGCATGTAGGAAGTTGAATACAAGTGAATCAAAAATCCTACTCCCGTAATAATTAAAAGAAAAATGGATGATAACTGATCGATCTGGAAAGCAAATGGAATGGAAAGAGGGCCCGCAGAAATAAAAGTAAAATATTCCGCCACATAAGTATTACCATCCTTTACCTGGATAAACACCCAAACACTGATCAGGAAAGAGATCAATACGGAACCGCTACCGATTACACTTATGATCCCTTTGGACAAATGTTTACGCCCCAGCCCATTGATAAGAAATCCTATCAAGGGTAATAGCGGAATCAGGTAAACTAGTTGTAATGCATTTTTCATATCCCAAATCCCAGAATGGAATTATATCATTTTCGTTAATGAATATATCCTGCTTCCCCTCCGGCGTAGCGGGAAACTTAGTGCTTTAACCTGTTTAAAAAATTAATATCCACCGAATGTATGTTTCGGTACATCATAACGATAATCGCAAGGCCTACGCTTACTTCAGCCGCGGCTACCACCATAATAAAAAATACAAACAACTGGCCATCCATCCCTGCTGTTGGGTTTGCACCCACACCGTTTAAATGATGCATTTTGGAAAATGCAACCAATAACAGGTTCACTGCGTTAAGCATTAATTCCACACACATAAAAATTATAATGGCATTCCGGCGGGTTAACACACCTACAATACCAATGCAGAATAAGGCAATGGAAAGAAATATATAATAAGTTATTGGCATAGTTATTTACAAATCCGTTATTTGAAAATTTAAAAGCTGACCATCTTTCACGTATTCCCCAACCATTTCAACGTTATCTTTTTATTCTTTTTTTCCTATTACCGCCGCTCCCACCATAGCGCTAAGAAATAATATGCTGCTTATTTCAAATGGTACAACGTAGGTAGTAAATAATTCTTTTCCCAGGTTTTTGATCAACCCGATACTACCTTCATTTACCTGTGCCACCTGGCCTTTTAATTCACTGTTGCGCAACGCAGCAACCAGGATCAGCAATAAGCTTCCACCGGATACCGCACCTGCAAAACGAAGCCATCGGTTTTTTTTCACTTCGGTTTCTTTGTTCAGGTTCATTAGCATGATAACAAACAGAAACAACACCATAATGGCACCGGCGTAAACAATGATATTTACAATAGCAAGAAATTGAGCATTCAGTAAAATATAATGACCGGAAATAGCAAAAAATGTGAGGATGAGCCACAATACACTATACACAGGGTTTTTGCTGGCCACAACCATCAGGGCACCAAACAAAGCCATTACGGAAAGTAACCAGAAAAGTATTTGTGTAACGCTCATTAGTTTTAAACAATTGGTTTATGCTGCCAGCCAAAAATCGGGGCCACTGGTTTTTGCCCTATTAAATCATTTTCAATCTACTGAACCTTGGTACTCTTTTCTCCTAGTGCTTTTTTATATCCTTCAGGATCTTCCTGGGGATGGGGTATCAGCAGATCTTCCTTTTTATAAATAAATCCCTCCCTTCCATAATTAGAGGGTGCAAATGTTTGAGACAGGTAGATCGCATCTTTAGGACAGGCTTCTTCACAATAGCCGCAAAAAATACAACGTAACATATTGATTTCATATTTGGCAGCATATTTCTCTTCCTTATACAAATGTTCTTCTCCGGGTTGCCGCTCAGCTGCTTCCATGGTAATAGCTTCTGCAGGGCAGGCTACAGCGCATAAACCGCAAGCGGTACAGCGTTCACGCCCTTCCTCATCCCTGTTTAAAATCTGCAATCCCCTGAATACTTTAGAGAAGGTTCTTTTTTGCTCCGGGTATTGAATGGTCGCTTTTCTTTTGAATAAATGCGTTAAAGTAATCCACATTCCCTTTGCAATATTCCACAGGTATAGCTTTTCAAGCCATGTCATTGCTTTACGATCCACCAATTTTGCTCTATCTGTTAATTGCATATCAATACCTCACTGAGAGTTAAAATTTTTCGCAAATATATATTTTAAGTTCAAGCATTTACAAGTGTGCACATCTTTAACTTCTCTGCTTTAAACTCATCACCGGTTTAACCACAAAACCACGGCGGCTGTTACTACCATATTAAATAAAGCAAGGGGTATTAACGTTCTCCAGCCCAGCTTCATCAACTGATCGAAACGAAAACGTGGAATAGTCCACCTGATCCACATAAATACAAATATGAAAAAGAAGGCTTTCCCCATTAATACCACAAATCCTATAACCGCCAGCAAATTTTGATTCAATCCCCAGCCGGCTTCATTTACAAAAGGAATATCATAGCCACCAAAATAAAGTGTTGCCATCACCACACCACTCATGAACATGTTTATGTACTCGGCAAACAAATAAAAACCAAGTTTCATAGATGAGTACTCCTGGTGATAACCAAAGTTCAATTCATTTTCTGCTTCAGCAAGGTCAAAAGGTGTGCGGTTGCATTCTGCCAGGGCACATATAAAAAAGATAAGGAATCCGAGCGGCTGATAAATTATATGCCAGCCATTGGCCAGTTGGTTACTGATGATTGAGCTCATTTTTAAATCACCTACAAGCATCAACACAGCAATTAATGCCAACCCCATCGGCAATTCATAGGACACCATTTGCGAAGCACCCCGGATAGCAGCAAGAAGAGAAAATTTATTATTTGATGCCCATCCGCCGATCATGATTCCATACACTCCTAAACTCACCACACCAAAAATAAAAAGGATGCCAATATTAATATCGGCTATTTGCATAGGTATATCCCTGCCAAACAAATGCAATGAAGAGCTCCATGGAATGACCGCACTGGTTAGTAAGGCTGTTATCATGGCCAGGCAGGGGCCTAAGATGAAGAGAAATTTAGAAGACATCATGGGGATGATCTCTTCTTTAAAAAACAACTTGCCACCATCAGCCAATGGTTGCAATAAGCCAAATATGCCAGCCCGATTGGGACCAATGCGATCCTGCAAAAAAGCCGCCACCTTTCTTTCGGCATAGGTAGCATACATGGCTACCACCATAGATAAAGTAACCACTAATCCTATCAGCAGTAATTTTTCTATGATATAAAACCAGTCAATTACCAGTAAGTGCATATCAAATTTTTAAGTCTTGGTTTTATTAAAAGTATCTCCTGTTGCAGGTCCGTCAATTTCACTTAAGTCAACCATCGGATCGTTTACATCGCTTACATTATGAATATCCATTAATAATTTAGGTTGTCTTCCTCCCATCACTTCCGAAATGGTTTCCATTGGTTTCTTAGCTCCTACATAATGGTTGGCCGATATTACAGAATGCCGGTTTATCAGGGTAGGCCCTTCTATCACCCAATCACTCAACTTCTTTTTATCAAAACGGCAGGTGTTACATATCCAGCCAGGTTTACCATTATAACTTTGTACCTCTCCCCATTCATCTTTTCTTGCCGTTACCCGCAACACTTCATCACCCCTGTTCCAAAGTGTTACTTTACCAGAACAGGAGGGACAGTCGCGGTGCGCATCTACTGGTTTGGTAAACCACACCCGGTTTTTGAAGCGGAACGTTTTATCCGTCAAAGCTCCAACAGGGCAAACATCGATCATATTACCACTAAAATCATTGTCAATAGCTTTTGAAATATAGGTTGAAATTTCAGCATGATCGCCCCTGTCTAAAATACCATGAACCCGTTTGTCAGTTAACTGATCAGCAACATAGGTACACCGGTAGCACAGGATGCACCTCGTCATGTGTAACTGAATATAGGGACCAATATCTTCCTTATCAAAAACTCTTCTTGAAAATTCATACCGGGTACCGGCTTTGCCATGTTCGTATCCCAGGTCCTGTAAATGACACTCTCCGGCCTGGTCACAAATGGGACAATCAAGGGGATGATTCAACAATAAAAATTCTACAACACCAGCTCTTGCCTCTATTACTTTTTCGCTTGTAATATTTTTTACTTCCATGCCATCCATCACAGTGGTACGGCAACTTGCTACCAACTTAGGCATGGGCCTCGGATCAGCAGCAGATCCCGCCGACACCTCAACCAGGCAGGTACGGCATTTTCCCCCACTGCCCTGTAATTTGCTATAGAAGCACATAGCGGGAGGAGTAACTTCACCTCCAATTTTACGGGCAGCCATCAAGATAGTTGTACCCGGCTCCACATCAATAGAGATGTTGTCGATAGTTACTTTAAACAATTTTTTTTCTTCCGCCATAATTATGCAACTACTTGTAAAGGCTCCGCATAATGCGCCAGCCCAAAATTTCTTTTTAAACACTCATCCGGGTTTAAAACATGCCATTCAAATTCATCCCTGAAATGGCGGATAGCAGCAGCTACAGGCCAGGCCGCCGCATCACCCAACGGACAAATAGTATTGCCTTCAATTTTTCTTTGAATATCCCAGAGCAAATCAATATCACTCAGCTTGCCTTGCCCCTTCTCCAGCCTTAATAATAATTTTTCCATCCAACCCGTTCCTTCTCGGCAGGGGGAGCATTGACCGCAACTTTCATGACGATAAAACCTGGCCAGTGTATAAGTATGCTTAACTACGCACTGATCTTCATCAAGTACTATAAATCCACCGGAACCCAGCATGGATCCCGTGGCAAAGCCGCCGTCACTTAGACTTTCATAATTCATGAACCTGGTTTGCCCCTTTGCTGTCTTTAATAACAGATTAGCAGGTAAGATAGGAACTGAAGATCCTCCGGGAATGCAGGCTTTTAATCTTTTGCCTTTTGCAATACCCCCGCAATATTCATCGCTATAAATAAATTCCTCAACAGAAATGGTCATATCTATTTCAAAAACTCCCGGCTTCTTAATATTACCGCAAGCTGAAATCAGTTTTGTTCCCGTTGATTTCCCTACTCCAATTTTTGAATATTCTTCACCGCCTTCATTTATGATAGGCACTACAGCAGCAATTGTTTCTACATTGTTTACAACCGTCGGGCAATCCCATAATCCTTTTACGGCCGGAAATGGAGGTTTAATCCTTGGGTTGCCTCTTTTTCCTTCCAGCGATTCAAGCAAAGCTGTTTCTTCTCCGCAGATATAAGCACCTGCGCCGCTTTGTACATAAATTTCACAATCAAACCCAGTTCCCAAAATATTTTTACCAAGAAACCCATTGGACCTGGCTTCCGCAATAGCTTGTTCCAATATGCCAATGATCCATGTATATTCTCCGCGGATATATATATAGGACCGATTGGATCCCAAAGCAAAGGAAGAAACAATCATTCCCTCTATTAGGAGATGAGGGATGAATTCCATCAGGTAACGATCCTTAAAGGTACCGGGTTCACTTTCATCTGCATTTACAACAAGGTAACGGGGGATACCTTCAGGCCGGGCGAGGAACCCCCATTTCATCCCGGTAGGAAAACCAGCACCGCCGCGGCCTCTTAACCCACTGCTCTTTACCTCTTCTACTATATCTGAGGGGGCCATCTTCAACGCCTTTTCTACGCTGCGGTAACCACCTTCACGACGGTACACATCAAAAAGCCTGATGTTTTCTATATGAGCTTTATCTAATAATAATTTTCTTCCCATGCCTTGTTCTCTTAACTTTTCAATCTAATATTTATCCTTTAATTCAACGGTGAACAAATTATCCATTAATCTTTTATTAATCACTTCAATTTTTCAATTCAATTATTGGCTGCAGAACTCGTTCTGCATTCATCGATGATCTGGTCCACCTTTTCTTTTGTCAGGTGTTCTCTATAATATTTTCCCAACTGCATCATAGGCGCATAACCACATGCACCTAAACACTCCACAGTTTTCAAAGTAAACATGCCGTCGCTGGTCGTTTGCCCCGGTTTAATTCCTAGTTTTTCACCTATGTAACCAATAATTTCATCGCATCCGCTTACCATACAAGGCCCGGTCTGGCAAACCTCAAACATATACCTTCCCACCGGTTTTAGATTAAACATGCTATAAAATGTAGCTACTTCATACACTTCAATAGGTGAAATATTAAGTAAAGAGGCCACATAATCCATTACCGGAACATCCAGCCAGCCCCCAAATTCCTGCTGGGCCAGGTGCAATATTGGAATAACAGCGCTTTTTTGTTTTCCTTCCGGATAGAAAGTAATAATGCGCTGCACCTCTTTTAAATTATGTTCTGAAAACTTCATGGTATCCATTGAAAGAAAATCATTTTTAATTGGAACGGGACGGTTTGTAAATATTTTTCTTACCGGATCGGGTCATCACCAAAGTTGTTTACCCGTCCATTTCTCCGGCTATAAGATTCAAACTGCTCATTACAATAATAGCATCACTTAACATAGAACCCTTTGTCAATTCTTCAAATGCCTGGTAATAAATAAAACAAGGTCTGCGGAAATGCAAACGGTAGGGTGTTCTTCCACCGTCGCTGATCAAATAAAAGCCAACTTCTCCATTGCCACCTTCCACACTTTTATAAACTTCCCCCCGGGGCATATCAATTTCACCCATAATAATTTTGAAATGCCAGATCAGGGCTTCCATTTTGGTATAAACATCTTCCTTTTCCGGCAGGTAATATTCCGGCACGTCTGCATGGTATATTTCTGCCTCTGTTCCTTTAAATTCCTGTACTTTTTTGAATGCCTGCTCTATGATGCGAAGGGATTGCCACATTTCCTGATTACGCACTAAAAAACGGTCATAGCAATCGCCTGTGGTACCAACGGGTACATCAAATTCAAAATCCTCATAGCTGCTGTAAGGAGAATGAACTCTTACATCATAGTCCACTCCGGCAGCCCTCAGGTTTGGACCGGTAAATCCATAATTCATCGCCCTGTCGGCACTGATAGCCCCCACTCCCATTGTCCGGTCCATAAATATCCTGTTACGGGTAAACAGGTTTTCGAATTCTCTTAATACCCTGGGATATTCATCGAGAAATTTTTGAAGTTTTTGAAATGCGATATCATTGAAATTTCGTTCAAAACCACCTATCCTGCCAATATTGGTTGTTAGCCGGGAGCCACAAACTTCTTCGTAAATTTCATAGATGAGTTCGCGGTATTGCATCACATATAAAAAACCGGTATAGGCTCCGCTATCAACTCCTACAATAGAATTGCAAATAAGATGATCGGAAATCCGGGCCAATTCCATAATGATAACCCGGAGATAATCTACCCTTTTAGGTGTATTTACGTTTAATAACTTTTCGCAGGTCAAATGCCAGCCCATATTATTGATGGGCGATGAGCAATAATTTAATCTGTCCGTTAGCGGAGTGATCTGGTACAGCGGACGGCGTTCTGCAATTTTTTCAAAAGCTCTGTGTATGTATCCAATTGTTTGTTCGGTTGAGACAATTCGTTCTCCATCCAATTCCAGGATATTTTGCATCACACCATGCGTGGCCGGGTGAGTAGGCCCCAGGTTCAGTGTAGTGGTTGTTTTTTCTATACTTCCTTCCGGCAATTTTATATGCTGTTCACTCATGATACAAACTAAAAAATTCTTAAACTGAAATTTGAATAAAGAACCTAAATGACCCTATCGGGTACTATCCAAAACTATTTTCTAATTACCACTTTACACAATGTCTTCTCCGATGTTGTTTTTTTCTGATTCTATTACCGTTCGATGGGTTGTTTTATCTGTTCCGAAACCAATCATACCACCGCGTCCAAACATTTCATCATCTTTATCAATACGGGTTTGATCTTCCAGGGGATACTGCTTTAACATGGGGAAATAATCCATTTCTTCCACGTTTAATATTCTTTTTAAATTCGGATGCCCCACAAAGTTGATCCCATAAAAATCATAGGTCTCTCTTTCCATCCAATTGGCCGATGAAAACAAACCCGTGGCGGTATATACCGTGGGCATATTGATATTCGTGAATATCTTGAACCGGATACGGACATTATCTTCCAGGTTATGTAGATGATATACCACCGCAAGTTCCTTTTCTTTCTGATCAGGGAAATGCACAGCACAGAGATCAGTAAGGAACCTGAATCTTAACTCATCGTCATCGAACAAAAAATTAAGCACTTTGAGATTGAGCTCTTTTGGAGCTACAAATGTTAACATATCATAGTGATCAGAAAATCCGGATACCTCTTCCCCAAATTTCTCTTGTAACTTATTGATGATATGTTCGTTGGTAAGTGCCATTTTCTTTTAGAAAATTAAAAATTTGTGAGGCTTAAACTTTGCAATTGTAACCGGGCCAGAATTTATTGTATGCCGTAACTTTCCAAAAGGGCTTTATACCTGTCGCCATTTCTCCTGCGCAAACTTTCCTTACCCACCAAATCCTGTATTCTCATTACGCCATCTATTATTGCTTCTGGTCTTGGCGGGCAGCCCGGCACATAAACGTCAACAGGTACTACCTGATCAATACCCTGCAGAACGCTGTAGGTATCAAATATTCCACCACTTGAGGCACAGGCTCCTACTGCAATCACCCATCGGGGTTCTGCCATTTGTAAGTACACCTGTTTCACTACGGGCCCCATCTTCTTCGCCACAGTGCCCATAACCATTAGCAGGTCACATTGACGGGGGGAAAATCCAACTCTTTCACTTCCAAAGCGGGCCAGATCATAATGCGAACCCATGGTAGCCATGAACTCTATACCACAACAGGAAGTGGCAAAAGGCAGGGGCCAGATTGAGTTTTTCCTGGCTAGTCCAATTACATTATTTAAAGAAGTGGCAAAAAAACCTTCACCCTGGTGGCCCTCAGGCATATCAGCAACACTGATATCCTTTACCAGGGGTTTTTGTTTAATATTATATGAAACAGGACGTGACATTTTTATTTCTCCTTCCCAAATGGGAAATTTATTAGGTTAATTTCATAGAATTTTTCAACCCTAGCCTGCAATTTTTAAGGCAGGAATGGTGTTTAAATAACAATATTTACATAGATCTGTTCACTATTATAAACTTCAAAACTGGTTAATCTTCCCATTTCAATGCTCCTTTTTTTATAATATATATAAATCCGCAAAGGAAAAAACCTACAAACATCAAAACGGCCCAAAAACCGCTCCAGCCTAATTCCTTAAAATTTACAGCATATGGATAAAAAAAGATGACTTCCACGTCAAATAAAACAAATAAGATGGCTGTAAGAAAATATTTAATGGCCATGGGTTGCCTGGCATCTCCATGTGATTCTATTCCGCTGGCAAATGTTTGCAGTTTATCAGAAGTTTTGCGCTTGGGACCCAGGTAATGGGTTAATACCATCAAAAAAACAAGTAAGCCACCGGCAAAAATAATCTGTAAGGCAACAGGCAGATACGAGCTTGCATTTGAGGCGGATGGAGTTATCTGGAGTAAGTGGATCATTGTTTTTTACCCTATGGGCAAAAATAAGGTAGCATAGTCAATTAACCACAATTTTTCCATCTTACCATTAACTATACTATTTGTAATTGAAAGAAGGATAAAAACTCAGCGGGTTCATATTATAATCTCATTAGTTGCTATACAAAAATGCCGCCCTTACTTGTATAAAGGCGGCATTTCCGATTGTCAAAAGAACTTAGGAATCTTTGGAACCCGATGAGTTTGGACGTATCATTGCCTTTGATAAAATATCTATGTTTTTTTGAATGGCCTCGCTGTTTTCAGGATCCATCGTTTGCCATTTTTTCAAATATTCTATTGCTTTCACTTTGTCACCTGCCTTATTTGCATAAAACAAAGCCAGAAAACTTGCTGCACTTATGTATTGTTTTTTATACTTAACCGTATCCTGTTCACTAAAAGAAAGAAGCTTTAATGCATCTGGAACCGCTATGCTGTCTTGTTTAGTAGAATCAATGATTTTTGCATTATTTAATTTCCACTCCCATCCATAAACTTCTTCGGGATACTTTTCGGAGAACCTTGTAAATGCTTCATAAGATTTCAAATAGGCTTCACCAAAATAATATGCACGACCTACATCAAACATTTCGTTGATAGTTGGTTTTGGCTTTAGGCGTACCAGCTCTTCCAGTAAATCGCCTTCCTTTTCCCGCTGTCCCTTATTTCTAAAAAACTCAATACCTCTTTTCAGTAATTCAACTTTATTTTCTATTACCGTGTCCACTTTTAAACCTTCCATATAGGAGTTATAAACTACGTCTTCCTGCCCGGGTATTATGGAATAGGCTGATGCTTTCATCTGGTAATCGATAGGAGAAAGATCATCCGGTTTTACTTTTACAAAATACAGGTCAACAAATTCTTTGGCTGCCGCCGTATCTTTTTTCTGCAAATAACTATCTGCAATCAATTTATATACCCTGGCTTTGGTGGTAGTGCCCACCTGTGATATAAGATTCTTTGCCCCTGATATGGCACCATCAAAGTCTTTTTTTGCCCAAAGAGTCTGCACTCTTAAATAATCATTTTGCGGATCAGGATCAGTGGTTGCAATATATTTTTTAGCGAAATCTTCCGCCGCATTAAAATCCAACTTTCCTAATTTGAAATAATAGAGATCATAAAATGCAGGAGAAAACCGGGAATCTTTAGCAACGGCTTCGTTCAGGAATTTCTCGTACAAATCCCAGTTGCGCTGGCTGTTGAAAAGATGAGCCATCCGGTGATACGGAACAGGAAAATTGGGGTTGGCATCTATAGCTTTCTGATAATTCTGGTAAGCTAAACCACCTGATTCACCCGGCTTTGCTTTGCGGTAAGCATTTCCAAGATTTAAATAAATATCGCCTACTAAATCATTGTCTTTAATTTTTTGCTGGGATGCTTCTTCTAATTTTTGAATGGCATAATTTATATCTCCGATCTTTTTCTTATCGGTATATACTTCAGTTATCGCTCTGCCAACTGCATTCAAAATAACAGGGTCGTTACCTTTTTTGCCTTTGGTCATTGTAATAGCTGTTTCAAACCGCTGGCGGGCTTCTCCTACCTTGTTTTGCATCAACTCTACCTGGCCCATTCCCACTATTACCAGCGGAGCATTTGCACTGGCGAGTAATGCTTTTTCATAAACTCCTTTAGCTCCCACGGTATCTTCCATGGCTATAAGCGTTTGCCCAAGCCAGTAAGTAGCTTCTATATTATTGGGATTGGCCGCTAACAACTTTTCAAAGGCTGCTTTGGCACTTTTGTAACGTTCAGAATAAATATCCTTTACGCCATCCTGGAGAGACTGCGCCTGCATTACACTGGCAAATAAAAAACCAGATAATAAAAAGGCAATAGATGATTTCTTCATTTTTTAGTCGCTTTTTAAGAGTTGTAAATATAACTACTTTGTTTTATTCCCTTAGCCGTATTGGCCTAACAATAAAATCTTTTTGAGCCGGCATCAGGTAGGCACGCCTGAAAATCAATTGACCTATTTCCCCACTCATAAAATCTGCAAAACCTTTTCCCAGTCCCCTGTAGTTCTCTTTCAATATATATACCAAATCACGTACCAGGGGATATCGCCGAAGATAAATATTGATTTGAACAGGCAAAATATATTTTCCGGGCAGATCTGTACTTTCCAGGTGCGCCATTTTAACTTTCTCTAAGAAACTGATTTGCTTTTCATCTTCCCTGTTTCCAATCCAACTAACTCCTATGAAACCGATAGCATCCGGATTTTTTGAAACGTAATCAATTACTCCTTCGCTTGTACGGGCTGCTACAGCTTTGGGAGTTAGTGAATCATTTTTTAACACTGAATCGACGATATAACGTACCGTACTGGTTGCCTGCACCCCATCAAATACCGGAATTAAATCTTTCCTAAACTTTCCAGTTAGTATTTCTTTGATCTCATCCATGGTGAAAAGTGAATCTTCTGACTGTGGGTTGACAATAACTGCAACAGCATCCCTTGCCACAACCATACTCCTGGGCGAAATGCGGAAAGAATCAACAATAAAATTTCTTTCACTTTCGCTATATCTCCTGGTTGCAATAATCAACCGCACACTATCCACTGCCATATCCTTTAAACATTCGGCCTCCGGCTTATAAGTAACTACAATTTCGGTACCCGGAAAATTGGCTTCATACACCTGTACATGTTCATCAATGATGGGTTTAAAAGTTTCGTCGGCACTCACATAAATTCTTCCCCTTTCAGGCGTGTCTTTTAATTCATTTTCCTTTTCTTTAAAAGACTGGCAACCATTCACCAAAAACAAGAAACAAAAAAACAATATTATTATGCTGGCGTATC
>JBGTNK010000022.1:0-3045 GCA_041743125.1 Chitinophagaceae bacterium | reverse complement strand
GAGACCTCACAGCCGCTTCACTATGCGTTCGGCTCTTACAGACGCACCTGTTGTATCGTTCACCACCCTGCTCCTTAGAGCAACGCAGCATACAACCGGTTTGATGGTGAAGGTTGCTCTGCTTCTCCCATCGAGAGACCTACTCTCATCACAAAAGCAGCTTCGCTGGACACACACATGGGCATTTGTGCTATTGGGGCTTGACGAATCCAGTGTTTCATCTTTTGGTTCGCTATTGGGCTTTTGTTCCGGCATGACATTAAAAATTTAGCTTTAGAATAAACGTCAGCGATATATTTTTATATCATCTGTTGTTTGCCGGAACGACGTAACACGGAATATCCCAACATCAACAAATGCCTAACGTTGTACGTCACCCTGTTTGCACACCTTGTACCTGGTTGACACACCCTAAAACTTTGCCGAAACTGCCATATGCTATTTTTAGCGCATTCAAGGCACACAAAATCTACACATAAACGCAATCTTGCAAAGGGCTGAAAAGCTAACCCACAGCCCGCTCTCCCATCTTAATACTAATAACGTCTTAGGGTATCGATAAGAAAAAGTGTTTGATAATGAAAGTCTTTGACATTGAATTAAAAGCCTGTTGCCATAAAATAAAACTACCTTGGGCTGTCCTTAATTCTTTCAAACAAACCAAGGCTGAAACAAATTAAACGAGTGACCACATCTATGCTAAAATACGTGTTCGCCTTTTTTATGCTTATCCATGGCCTCATTCACTTGATGGGTTTTGCAAAGGCGTATAATTATGGAAACATTACCCAGCTAACAAGATACATATCAAAACCTGCAGGCTTGCTGTGGCTTGCTACTGCTATTCTGTTTATCATTACGGTCACTTTATTTATTTTAAAAAAGGAAGGCTGGTTTTATATTGCTATAGCCGCTGCCATCATTTCACAAATTTTAATTATAGCGGTTTGGAAAGATGCAAAGTTTGGAACAATCCTAAATTTTATTTTCCTTGTTGTTGGCATTGCATCTTATGCAACTTATCGTTTTGAAGCGGCATTTATAACAGACGTTAAAAAGCATATTGCGGAAAACGATTTTTCAAAGGTGGATTTATTAACAGAAGCAGACATTGCCATGTTACCTGTTCCCGTTCAAAAATATGTTCGTTATACGGGAGCGGTAAATAAACCGAAAGTAAAAAATATGAAAGTTGTTTTTGACGGTGAAATGAGGGATAAGAGTAAAGATTATTTCAAGTTTACATCTGTACAGTATAATTTTTTTAGCGACCCCACAAGGTTGTTTTTTATGAAAGCAAATATGAAAGGTGCTCCCGTGTCTGGCTATCATAAATACCAAAATGCACATGCCACGATGCAGATAAAACTTTTGGGCTTGTTTAATGTAGTTGATGTAAAAGGCGTTGAAATGAACAAGGCTGAAACGGTTACAGTTTTCAACGATATGTGCCTGATGGCTCCGGCAATATTGATTGACAAGAGAATTGAATGGACTTCCATCGATAGTGTGTCTGCCAAAGCAACCTTTACAAACGGCATTAATAAAATAACTGCAACACTTTATTTCAATGAGCAGGGTCAACTCATCAACTTTATTTCAGACGACCGCTATGCAATTACCGATATGAAACAATATCGCTTTTCAACACCGGTAAAGCAATACTCACAGATAAACGGAGTAACTATTTGGAAATATGGTGAGACTATTTGGCATTATCCGGATGGTGAATTTGTGTACGGAAAATTTACTTTGAAAAGCATTGAATACAATGTAAAAGCTTTTTAGAAATCCAGGAATGGCACAACCAACACACCAAGACATCTACACTTATACCGCACACAAAGCCGACACACAAAACCCAAATTTGCAGAAGAGCCTGCCTTGTTCCCACGTTTCAAGGACACACTCAACTTCGAGGGAAAAATAAATTATAGTAACACACCCGAAAGAAGGGCGAACGTACAACAATCGTATTTGTGCAAGTGTGGCAGGACGTTGACAGCTTAGGCTGTGGTTCGTTATGCTGCTTCTGTTCCTGCTGAAGAATATCTATTAGGCTGTAGTAGGTAATCATCAACAGCAGTATCTTTAACCGTCATTTGTTCGGGCTGAATGGTTTCAAATACCACACCTGCACAAATACGTTAACGTTGGCAGTCATTGTAGAGCGACACACAAACAATTTCAAATTGTAGAATTTTAATGCGACAAAATTTAACTCACATTGCAATAGTTGTTGACGACTACGATAAAGCAATAAATTTTTATACTCAAAAGTTACATTTCACTTTGACAGAGGACACTGTTTTAACAGACACCAAACGTTGGGTTCTTGTAACACCAAAAGGAGCAAAGGAATGTTCACTATTGTTAGCGAAAGGCGTAAACGAAGAACAAAAAAGTAGAATTGGTAATCAGACAGGCGGGCGAGTTTTTCTTTTTTTGCATACGTACAACTTCAAACAGGACTATCAAAACTTACTTGACAACCAAATTAAAATAGTAAGAGAACCAAGTATTGAAACCTATGGCACAGTTGCAGTTTTTGAAGACATATATGGAAACTTGTGGGACTTGATAGAACCAAATAAAACAAAAGTAAATCTATACTATTCAACAGCTATTTTTACAATTAAAGACGCATCTAAAATTACATTGACAATATCGGAATTGAGTAAATTACGACAATCAACATTACTCGAAAATGGTAATATTGATTTTGACATTCAGCAATCAATTAACGACCAAACAAAAATAATAATTACCGAATGTTTTGAAAACGAAGAAGCCTTTAAAGAACATTTGGGTTCTACTCATTTACAAGACTTTTTAAAACTTGACTTGGTAAAACTTGAAAATAGTTTTACAACAACAAAAATTCTGTGAGAAGAACAACGAACTGCCAGTCGAGTAAGCAAGGGGATTTTCACCCCCTGCTCCTCACAGAACCGTACGTGAACCTCTCGATTCATACGGCTCTTCAAGATGCTTCTTTCAATCAGTAAGCGGGACATACACTCGAATGGGCAAACAATCCCGGCT
>JBGTNK010000021.1:0-14170 GCA_041743125.1 Chitinophagaceae bacterium | reverse complement strand
GAAGGCCCGGCCAGCAATATTAAAGGAAAAGAAAACTATCCGGTAGTGCAGGTTAGCTGGTTTGATGCCATGGCCTATTGCAAATGGGCTGGAAAAAGATTGCCAACAGAAGCAGAGTGGGAATTTGCTGCCAGAGGTGGGCTGATCAATAATATTTATCCCTGGGGAAATGAACATATCAGTAAAGGGAAATCCAAAGCCAATAGCTGGGAAGGTAAGTTTCCATACCAAAATGAAAAAAGAGATGGCTTTATAACTGCAGCACCGGTGAAGTCCTTTGCTGTTAATGGCTATGGTCTATATGATATGGCCGGCAATGTGTGGGAATGGTGCAGCGATTGGTACGATGCCAGTTATTATCAAACATCAGGAAAGGCAAATGCAGTTGATCCCCGGGGACCAGATAAAAGTTTTGATCCCGAAGATCCGTACACCCCAAAAAAAAGCCTGAGAGGTGGAAGCTTTTTGTGCAATGACAGTTATTGCAGCGGCTACAGGGTTGCAAGGCGGATGAAGAGCAGCCCTGATACAGGACTTGAGCATTCTGGTTTTCGTACAGTAAAAGACGTGGCGTCCCGGTAAAAATCATTAAAAATAAAAAAATAATTATCCTGGTTTGCAATTCCGGAAATTGAAAGTATGCCGGGTAATTTCTCATAATAAAAAATTTCGTTGATCAACTGATAGCTTTCCTTAAATTAAGCGAAGCCAATCGCCGATGCAGAAACTCATCAAAGAGTATTACCTGATTGGGATATCCGGCCATCATGATTTAGAATAAGTAAATACTCTTATCAAAAGAAAACAGGCTTGTGATTTTAGTTTATATGATCAGTGATAAACAAAAAAAATCTTATTTAAACAACCGTTTGCATATAACTGCTTCCCGTTATTGGGCTAATTTCATTCCAGTTAATCAAAAGCTCCTTATAAGGAATGGGTCATTTGAAAAGAATAATATCAAATTATTTTATTGCCCGGTACATCCCGGTTATTTCAATTTTGTTATGTGCCTTGTTGTCCTTTGGCCAATCTTCAAAAGGAAAAATAGCTGAAAAATTTCCCAACATTATTTACATCTATGCAGATGACCTGGGTTATGGTGAGTTAGGCTGTTATGGGCAACAAAAAATAAAAACACCTCATCTTGACAGGATGGCGAAGGAAGGAATGCGGTTCACCCAGCATTATGCCAGTGCCCCGGTTTGTGCTCCTTCAAGAGCAATGCTGTTGACCGGCAAACATGCAGGTCATTCTTATATCCGGGGCAATTATGAGTTGGGAGGTTTTGAGGATAACAATGAAGGTGGACAAATGCCTTTGCCTGAGGGAATTTTTACGCTCCCAAAAATGTTGAAAAATGCAGGTTACACAACGGGCATGGCAGGCAAATGGGGATTGGGCATGGCCGGAACCTCAGGCAGTCCTTTATTACAGGGCTTTGATTATTATTATGCAGTATTAGATCAAAAACAGGCACATAATTTTTATCCCACTCACTTATGGGAAAATGATAAATGGGACTCATTGAATAATCCGGTTATCAGCGTTCATAAACCATTGGATTCTGCAACGGCAACAGACAAGGATTTCGAATATTTTAAAGGGAATGATTATTCCATTACCAAAATGACGGAAAAAGCCCTCAGGTTTATAGATCAGAATAAGCAAAAGTCATTCTTTTTATACTTGCCATATACCATTCCTCACCTTTCGTTGCAGGCGCCTGAAGAATATATTAAAAAGTATCGGGGCCATTTTGATGAAAAAACTTATTTCGGGCAACAGGGTTATGCATCCACCCGGTATCCATTATCAACCTATGCTGCTATGATCACTTACCTCGACGACCAGGTGGGTATCATGATGAAAAAAATAAAAGATCTTGGATTGGATGGGCAAACAATCATTATGTTTTCCAGTGATAACGGAGCCACATTTACAGGAGGAGTGGACGCTGACTTTTTTTACAGCGTTGATGGTCTGAGGGGATTAAAGATGGATCTCTATGAAGGAGGAATCAGGGTGCCATTTATAGTAAGGTGGCCAGGGAAAATTAAGGCAGGTTCGGTGAGCAATCTTATTTCTGTACAATTTGACCTGCTGGCCACATTGACAGATTTGACTCATCAGCATATCCCCAACAAAACGGATGGAATTTCTTTTCTGCCGGAATTGCTGGGCAACAGTGCAGCACAAACCAGGCATGAGTATATCTATTTTGAATTTCCTGAAAAAGGAGGCCAGGTAGCTATTCGTTTGGGTGACTGGAAAGCTGTAAAAACTAATGTCAGAAAAGATCCGAACACTCCATGGCAGATATTTAATTTAAAAACGGATCGCAATGAGACAACTGATATTGCTGCTCAATACCCGGACCTGTTAAAAAAGTTTGATGCAATTCAACAGAAAGAACACCAGCATCCGCATATAAGAGAATGGGAGTTTATCGATCCGAAATTCAATTAGGAAAAAATATTAAACATAATAAACCAGGTTGAAAAAAAATATGCTTTTGAGTGTTTGCTTTCCCTGGTTATTTGTGCTCTATGGATAAATTAAAAAAATAAACATGAACAGAAAAGATTTTGTAAAGAACAGCAGCCTGGTTATGGCATCCATCGCCATATTGCCAGCCGGTAGTTTATTTTCAAAAAGTAATGCCGGTCCAAAAATTAAAATGGCCATAATAGGAGTCGGCGCAAGGGGTATCTGGCATTTGGACCTGATGCTAAAAAGAGATGATGTGGAGGTGGTGGCTATGTGTGAAATTGAACAAAGAGCATTAACAGCGGCAAAGGAAACCGTAACCAAAAGCGGAAAAAAAATGCCGCAGGTTTTTACCGGGGATGATTATGCGTGGAAAAAGATGCTTGAAATAAAGGGAATCGATGCTGTGATCATAGCTACACCGTGGGAATGGCACAAGCCTATGATCCTTGGTGCACTGGAATCAGGTATAAAATATATAGGATCCGAAGTAGTACTTGGACTTACCCTGCAGGACCATTGGGATGTGGTAAAGGCTACAGAGAAAAATAATGCCCATGTAATGATGCTGGAAAATGTTTGTTATCGCCGGGATTTAATGGCGGTATTAAATATGGTCAGGCAAGGTTTGTTTGGTGAAATGATTCATTTGCAAGGTGGTTACCAGCATGACCTGCGGGAAGTGAAATTTAATGATGGAGTAAAAACCTATGGTGGTGGAGTAGAATTTGGTGAAAAAGCTTATTCGGAAGCCCATTGGCGAACCAACCATTCTGTTCATCGTAATGGTGATCTTTATCCCACGCATGGCATAGGGCCCATTGCTCATTATATAAATATCAATCGGGGCAACCGGTTTCTCACGTTGAATTCTTTTTCTTCCAAAGCAAGGGGATTACACAATTATGTTGTAAAAAAAGGGGGAGAGAATCATCCGAATGCAAAAGTAAATTTTAAATTGGGCGATGTGGTTACCACGCATATCAATAGTGCTAACGGGGAAACCATTTTACTGCAGCATGATACCAACTTACCCAGGCCTTATTCTTTAGGGTTCAGGGTGCAGGGTACAGAAGGATTGTGGATGGATGTAAATAATGGAATCTATATTGAAGGCCGTTCAGCAAAATCACACCAGTGGGATGATGCCAAATCATGGCTTGATAAATACGACCATCCATTATGGAAAAAATATGGAGCGGATGCTAAAGGTGCCGGGCATGGTGGTATGGATTTTTTTGTGATACATTCCTTTATAGAATCCATCAAACGAAAAATGCCCACGCCCATGGATGTTTATGATGCGGCGGCATGGAGTGCCATCACGCCATTGAGCGAAACATCCATAGAATTAGGAAGTCAAACCATTGATTTTCCCGATTTCACCGGGGGGCAATGGATGTACCGGAAACCCGTATTTGCGCTGAACGATGAATACTAAAATGCAGAGAGAAGCAACAAGAAACTAGTTGCCGGATTTATAGAACTGCTTCTATGGCTTTAACTGGCTATTTATTTATTAAAATCACGATATGCCGCATTCAGTTTTGCCTGCCTTTGGCTTCAAGGAAAATTCTTTGACTATAGAAAGCTTTGGCAGCGGGCTCATCAATAATACCTGGAAAGTAAAAGCCTCCGGAAATGAATATATTCTTCAGCGGGTCAATCATGCCGTATTTAAAGAACCGGCAAATATTGCCAATAATATAAACCTGATTGGTGCCTTTCTCAGGAAAAATCATCCCGAATATAAATTTGTATCCCCTGTCCCTACGCCCCGGGGAGAGGAAATGATTTTTCAAAAGGGAAAAGGGTATTTCAGGATGTTTCCATTTGTACCCGGCTCGCATTCAAAGGATACAGTAGAAACTCCGGCGCAGGCTTTTGAAGCAGCTACTCAATTCGGAAGATTCACTCATTTGCTCCAGGGGGTTGATATTTCCAAATTAAAGATTACGATTCCATGCTTTCATGATCTTACTCTCAGGCAGCAACAATTTTTGCAGGCTTTAGAAGTTGGTAACAAGCAGCGATTACATGAATCAGCATCTTTAATCAAATACCTGGTATCGCATGCAGAAATAGTAAATGAATATGAATTTATCAAATCAAACCCTGACTTCAGGTTGAGAGTAACTCATCACGATACCAAGATCAGTAATGTATTGTTTGACGAAAAGGGTAAAGGACTTTGTGTAATAGACCTGGATACTGTGATGCCGGGTTATTTTATAAGTGATGTCGGTGATATGATGCGGACCTACCTGTCCCCGGTTAGTGAAGAAGAAAATGATTTTGAAAAAATTGAGGTCAGGGATGAGTTTTATAAAGCCATCGTGGAAGGTTATTATAATGAAATGAAGGAGGAGCTAACAGGAACCGAAAGAAAGTATTTTTTTTATGCCGGTACCTTTATGATCTATATGCAGGCCATCCGTTTTCTTACAGACTATTTAAACGACGATATTTATTATGGATCAGCTTATCCAAATCATAATTTTAACCGGGCCAAAAATCAATCGGTGTTGCTGGAGAAGTTGCTCAAAAAAAAACAAAAATTAGATAATTTGCTCTGAGGATTATGAAGTAGTGAAAGGGGAGTCTTTTAGTCTTATCAGAAATAAAATTTATAGAGTATGGATTACATTCGGGATCTCTCAGAAATACACGAAATTGTTTCAGGGCTTATTACCAAACCCGCAAGCAGGGAGGAGTGGGAACAATATAAATTATCTGAAGAACAGGTTTCATTTTTTCATGAGAATGGATACCTGCCGGGAATTAAAATGTTATCAGATGAACAGGTGGAAGTATTAAGGTCAGAGCTTGCCGGTATTATTGATCCGGGGCATCCGGGTAATAAATTATTTCATGAATTTCATTCCAATGAATCCAATGACCCCTCGCTTGTACTTTTTCATGCCCTGGGCGCTTGGAGGATACAAAAAGGATTTCATGATATATTATGGAACCCCGCATTTTTAGTGCCCGCCAGCCAGTTACTGGGTAACCGGGCAGTTCGTTTCTGGCACGACCAATTATTTTGTAAGCCGGCGAAGCACGGTGGTGTAGTTGCCTGGCACCAGGATTATTCTTACTGGACAAGAACGGTCCCCATGCAACATCTTACCTGCTGGACAGGGCTCGATGATGCGGATAAAGAAAATGGATGTTTATATTATGTTCCAGGCAGTCATAGATGGGGATTATTAGAAAAGCCGGAACTGGCGGGTAACATGGAAGGCCTGATGGATTATTTAAATGACGAACAAAAGGAACAGTTTAAGCCCGTGGCTGTCGAACTAAAAAAGGGAGTAGGAGTTTTTCACCATCCATTGATGGTGCATGGATCTTACGCAAATAAGACCGGCCGTTCCAGGAGAGCTTTTGTTCTAAATGTTTTTGCCGATGGTACTTTGTCACATTCTGATGAAAGTCTTTTGCAGGGAATACCTGTAGTACCTAAAGGGCAGCAAATGGACGGACAATTTTTTCCTTTATTGTATACGCCTCAGTAAAAATAATTATTAGCTATTTAAACAACCGGGCAAAATGATTTTCAAGATGGTTGCGCATGCCATTTCTGAATTTTTCAGGTGTTTCCTTTTCCAGTATAGCAACTAAATCTCTGTGTGAAACAAAAGTCTTTAGCAGGGGTTGTTTCTTGAGTAAGCCACTGTTATGTACATAATCAAATACAGGCAATAACATTTTTTGGAACTTCTTCATCGTGTTATTACCGGTTATTTCATAAAGCTTTCCATGAAATGAAATTTCATGTTCTACATTGAATAAATGGTATTGGGAAGCGTCCGGTTCGCCGTCAACAATTTCATGCAGAATTTGTATATCTTCTTTTGTAATACCTCGAAAAATAAGGTCAGCCATCCCTATCTCCAGTACAAGACGTATCTCGAAAATCTCTTTTAAAGTATCCTGGTCAAGTAAATGAGGGTTCATGCTCTTACTTAAAATTCCAAACAGGTCAGGACTGGTGATTACTGCTCCCTTCTTCTTTTTCGATTCAATCAGCCCCATCATTCTAAGGCGTAGCAGGGCTTCCCTTATTACAGTTCTGCTAACTCCCAATGATTCGGCTAATTCAATTTCCTTGGGTATAGTATCTCCTACTTTTAATTTTCTTTCATTTAATAGCTCAACCAGGTTTGCCTCTACCCGGTCCACCAATGAACTGGTATCTACCGATCGCATAGTATCTTTTAACGCGGATAAATTCATATTAAGTATGACTTAATTAGTCGTGTGAATATATAACTAAATATAGTGAATATTTTAATTCAATGATTAATTGTTGATAATCATCACCGTATGAAAAAGAGGTAAATAATTTTGGTGAGATAAGTAAAATTTCCATATCTTTATTATGTCATACATAATAACTAAACAAAAAACTGAAAGTATGAGATCTGCTTATTTAAGATTAGGGCTACTGATTACCTGCTTCTTCCTTGCTTCATCATCCGGATGGGCACAGGATAAAAAAGTTTCCGGAAGAATTAGTTCCGAGGTAGAAGGCCAGCCCCTTGCCGGAGTTACTGTAACAAAAAAAGGAAAAACAGGGGCTACACAAACCAATGCCCAAGGTGATTTTTCTATAAATGCTTCCGAAGGCGATGTATTGGTATTTACCTATACGGGTTTTGCTTTGCAGGAAGCTAAAGTGGGAAGTTCACCCACTGTTAACCTTATTTTGAAAAACGAAGTTTCAAAATTGGATGAAGTAGTAGTGGTAGGTTATGGAACTGCTAAACGTTCAAAATTGACATCTTCTGTTGCAAAACTCGATGCCAGAATTCTTGAAACCGGTTTGCGATCCAACCCGGCTCAAGCGTTAGCGGGTACTATTCCTGGTTTGCGAGTATCAACAGGTAGCGGAAGGCCCGGTTCATTACCAGCTATTACTTTAAGAGGTGGAACCAATTTTGATGGTTCCGGAAGTCCTTTAATATTAATGGACGGGCAGGTAAGAAGTTCTCTTAGCGATATTAACCCGGAAGATATTGGAAGTATTGAAGTATTAAAAGATGCTTCTGCAACGGCGATTTATGGTGCAAGAGCAAGCAATGGAGTAATTCTGATTACTTCCAAAAGAGGAAAAGCTGGTCAATCTTCAATTAACCTGAATGTTAAGAATGGAACCAGTTATTTGAATGTGCCGTATAAATTTCTGAATGCCGAAGATTATATCAAATGGAGCCGGAAGGGAGTGGAGCAGGCTATTATCAATGGTACTTTTGGTACGATAGCTTCTAACTCTGCTTTGTCAAATGTAGGCCCAAGGGCTACTGGTAATTTGTATAAAGATCCGGTAACAGGAGACATACTGGATGGCAATTATGACAACAGGGCCATCTGGAGTGTGATGCGGTTAAATGATGTGAACCGTGAGTTGCTGAACCAACCAGGTTGGAAAACCATGAAGGATGCTGTACTGACAAATGCAGCGGGCAACTATGATCCCAATGGAAGCTATGCCGATCTTATTTATAAAGATTTTAATTATGGTGATTTTGGCTTACATAATAAAGCCACCGTACAAGAATATAATGTGAGTATGAGTGGCGGTAACGATCGCGGCGGTTATTTTTCCAACATTGGTTATTATGATGAAGCCGGCTTATCACTCAAAACTTTTTATAAGCGTTTAACCTTTACACTGAATGGTGATTATAAAATAAAGGATTGGCTAAAGTCCGAAAGCAGTCTTCAATTTAACAAGGCCAATTGGAGAGACCAGTCTTTGCAAAATGGTGAAGGAAATTATTGGGGAAGAATGCTTTCTGCTCCTCCTACGATGAGGGGAACTAATGCCAACGGAGAATTTATACTTGGGCGTGATGCCAGCGACGGTAACCCTATTCTCAATATAGATAAATATAAAAGAGGTAACCAAACGGATATATTCACTTTAGGACAATCCTTCCGGGTGGATATTGTGAAGGATCTCTATGTTAAAATGGGCGCCATCTGGATGTACGACGAAGGTTTTTCGGAATCCTTTAACCAGGATTTCCGCACAGGCTTATTGAGCAGAACCAATCCTAATACAGGTTGGAACAGGACTAGGGCCAGTTCTGCATTTTTTGACAGAACAATTCGCCAAACTTATAATGCTATTGTTAATTACAGTACTAATTTTCTGGGCAAGCATAATATTGATGCCATGGCCGGTTTTGAATATTTTGACGTATACAATAAAGGTCTAAGTGCAAGTGGTAGCCAGGCACCCACCGATGATTTCCAGGATTTACAATACACATTGAATAATGCAATAACGCAAACCAGGGGAACAGATTCTTATCATCAAAGAGACAGGATATTGTCAGGATTTGGTCGTCTGCTATACGATTGGGATGGGAAATACCTGGGCAGTTTTACTGTGAGGAGAGATGGTGTTTCCCGTTTGGCCGGCGATAATCAATATGGAACTTTTCCTGCAGCTTCTGTAGGTTGGATGGTACACAGGGAATCCTTTATGGAATCAACAAAAAACTGGTTATCCTACCTAAAGCTCAGGGCAAGCTGGGGAAAGAATGGTAATATCGGTATTGGAACAAGCAACGCCGTCGGATTTTATGAAGTACAGGGTGCCTATGGCTCACAACCCGCCTATAATGGGAATATCGGGTTTTTACAAACAGGCATAGCCAATCCTTCACTGCGCTGGGAAAAAACAAACACCACTGAAGTGGGTGCTGATATGGGATTCCTCAGAGGCAAGTTAAATGCATCCATAGCTTATTATAACAGGATAACAGATGATAAACTTGCTTTTGTAAACCTGCCTACATCATCCGGTGTTTCAAGTATCAGAACCAATAACGGAAGCATGCGCAACCGGGGATTTGAAATGGATGCCAGTTATAAAATTATCCAGAGAAAAGATTTATCCTGGCAGGTTAGCGCTAATGCGGCCTGGAATAAAAATACCATCCTTAAACTTCCCTTTAACGGAAACGATGCAAATAGGCAGGGGGGTGAACAGATCTATGATCCAAAGACAGGAAAATTAATTTGGGTTGGCGGTTTCCAGGAAGGACAGGAATGGGGTGAATTATTTGGCTTTGTCGCTGAAGGAATTATTCGTAACCAAAAAGACCTCGATGGTTATAATAAATTTGATGAAGCGGCAAAAGCGGCTTATCAAAATGGGGGAGCCGGCAGAGGGGTAGCCAGCCAGAATTTAATCAATCAAAATAACTTAAATGCAAGTGGTTTAAGATATGTTCCTACGCAATTAGGCGATGTAATGTGGAAGGATATTGATAAGAATGATACGATTGATTATCGTGACAGGGTTTCGCTGGGTCGTACCTTACCACGCTGGACAGGGGGCTTTAATACCATTGTATCCTGTGTATCCTGGAAAGGGTTTAGCCTTTTTGCCCGTTTGGATTTTGCCTTCGGCCATATTCAACAGGATTTCCAGCAAATGTGGTCACTGGCAAGTGCGCAGGGCGAGTTTAATGCAACTGATATTGTAAAACAAACCTGGACTTCTGACAATCCCAATGCAAAATATCCAAGGTATTCCTGGGCTGACCAATTGAACACAAAAAACTTTGACAGACCAAGCAGTATGTTCTTTGTAAACTCAGGCTACCTGGCATTCAGGGAGGTTTCACTTAGTTATTCTTTGCCACAAACCATATTGAAAAGAGCCAAGGTTATTAAAGGACTTAAACTGACAGCAACCGGTCAAAACCTCGGGTATATAACCAACAGCCTGATTAATTTGCCTGAACGTACTGGTTTGCAAGGCAGCGCTTATACGATACCAACACAATTAGTATTTGGTGCTAACCTGACTTTTTAATTATACACTAATAGAAAAAAGCATTTATTATGAATAAGCTTAAATATATTTTCAGTGTGGCAATGATTGCATTTATTGTCACTTCCTGTCACAAGACATTGGAACTGGTTCCGGAGGACTACTATGGGGATGGTAACTTTTGGAAAAATGAAGCACAGGTAACCAATTTTATGGTTGGTCTGCACAAACAATTCCGCGACAACCAGTTTATGTTTCTACGCCTGGGCGAAATGCGTGGAGGTGGTTTCAGCAACGTGGACCGTCAAAACACTTCACTTAATGAATTAACTATTATTAACCAGGCTATCGAAGAAACTTCTGCCGGTGTTAGTAGTTGGGCAGGTTTTTATAACCCAATCCTGCAATTGAATCTTTTTATTCAGAAAGTAGAGGCGATAGATTTTATTCCGGCTGATAAAAAGAATTTCTTGCTGGGTCAGGCCTTTGCTATGAGAGCATATTATTATTTCCATTTGCTGCGCACTTATGGTGGTGTTCCATTAGTTATTGAAGCAGAAGTGCTGAATGGAAATACTGATGCGGTGGCACTCCGCAAAGCCAGGGCGACAGAAGTTGAAGTTTTGGCTGCTATAAAGGCAGACGTTAATAAATCCCTTTCTTTATTTGGGAACGCAGCTATCCCAGCCGATAAGAGCCAATGGAATCCCCATGCAGCAAGAATGCTTAAAGGAGAAGTGTATCTATGGTCAGCAAAAGTATATAACACGACTGCTGATTTAGCAGAAGCAAAAACAGCATTGAATGCTATAACAGGACCAACCCTGCAAACCAATTTTGCGGATGTTTTCAGCTATGGTAAAAAGAATAATAATGAGATCATACTGGCCATTCGTTTCCGGGTTGGTGAAGAGGAGATGACTAACTACGCTACTTTCCTCTATTCTACATTTAATTTCGATAATCTTCATTATAAAGATTCTTCCGGCAATGGTTCCACCCTGGTTGATCCATTGAATATTGCGGCTACCAATTCAAGGCAGATCATCCAACGTTATGGATATACATTTGAGTTGTTTCAATCTTTCGATGTTGCTGATAAAAGAAGAAATGCCACATTCTATGATTATTATAAAGTAGACAAGAGCGGCTCGTCGCCGGTAGTTACAGTAAGAAACACGGCGCTTGTAAAATTCCCTGGAACCATAGATGCCAATAAAAGATATTTTTCTGATGACTGGCCTGTTTATCGCGAAGCAGACAGGTTATTAATGCTGGCGGAGATTGCAAATGCAGAAGGCGGTGATCCATCTCCATTCATTAAAGCAATTCGTGACCGTGCATTTGCACCGGCTGCAGATCCCACTCCATTTGTAAACGGTTCCAAAGATGTTAATGAACTTGCCATTTTTTCAGAACGAAGTAAAGAATTTGTTTATGAGGGGAAACGTTGGTATGATTTACGCAGAATGAAGTATGGCAATGAGCCGCTTGTATTCGTACGTCCTGGTCACTCATATGGTGTGTTAGACAAATCCACTATTGGCTATAAAATACTCTGGCCTGTTGAGGCTGGTATCTGGACAAATGATCCTTTGGTTGAACAAACTCCGGGGTATGCATCTTCAAAGCCTAAGTAAAACTATATTTATTAATCATTAATTTAAACCGGGGATAATCCAGTTCCCGGTTTTTTTAAAAACAATATTTTTTTAAAATTAAAGAACATGAGAGCCGAACAATTATCCGGTCTGATTGCAGCCCCATTTACGCCCATGCATAAGGATGGCGCATTGAATGTTTCGATGATACCACCCTATTATGAAATGCTGAAAGCAAACGGGGTTACCGGTGCTTTTATCTGCGGATCTACCGGTGAAGGTGTTTCCTTAACTGCAACTGAAAAAAAGGCTGTAGCTGAAGCCTGGGCAGAAGCTACTAAAGATGATGCTGATTTTAAGGTAATGATGTTTTTAGGAGGAACAAGTATTGCGGATTGTAAAGAACTTGCCTTGCATGCAAAACAAATCGGTTTGTACGCCGTATCATTTACATCTCCGTTTTATTTTAAACCCGCCAATGTTGATATGCTGGCAAAAGCCTGTATCGAAGTAGCTTCGGCAGTTTCGGGTATGCCATTTTATTATTATCATATACCGGTGCTGACAGGTGTTGGCTTTCCTATGTACGACCTGTTGCAGGCGATCGATGGTAAGATTCCCAATTTTGCCGGCATAAAATATACGCATGAAGATTTCATGGATTTTCTTTCCTGCATCAATTTCAAAGACAAAAAATATGATATGTTATGGGGGAGAGATGAAAACATGTTACCTGCACTTGCATTAGGTACCAAAGGCGCCGTAGGCAGCACATTTAATTATGCCCCTTCCTTATATTATGATATGATCGACGCCTTTAATAAAAATGAACTTCTGACTGCCAGTTCACTACAGCAAAAGTCAATTGATATGATCCGCTTGCTGGGTAAATACGGGGGTATTGCAACGGGAAAAGCTTTTATGAAACTGATAGGCTTGGATTGCGGAGAGTTTCGCCTGCCGGTTAAAAATATGACGTCAGAGCAATTTGAATTATTCAGGAAGGATACGGAACAATTAAATTTTAGCAGCTTCTGCTCCCGTAAGCAGGCTGCTGTTAATGTATAAACAATAATGGGTCGTATAACTATATTGCTACTATTATTCATCATGATTTTTACTGAAGTTTCAAACGCACAAAAAATACGTGGCATCACTATGCAATGGAGAATAGGGGCACAACTTCCGGGTAACAATGGGTTGAATAATTCAATCGGTTTTGCAGGACCCGTTACCGGCGTTCATCAAAATATGCTGCTGGTAGCCGGTGGCGCCAATTTTCCTGATAGCATGCCCTGGCTGGGAGGAAAGAAAAAATATTACGATGATGTATATATGTTCAGTAAAAAGGACGGCCATATTTCTCCTCATTCAAAAAGATATAAACTGCCGGAAGCGATTGCTTATTCAGCAAATTGTTCAACTTCAAAAGGTATTTTTTATGGTGGAGGTGAAAATGAAAAGGGAATCAGTAAAAAGACCGGCCTGTTAATTTGGGATAATAAGAAGGACTCCTTACACATTAAAAGTCTGCCTGATCTTCCCCTTCCTCTTACCAACGCTTCTTGCACCCATGCAGGAAATATCGTTTATATCGCAGGAGGAGAAACGACAGATGCTGTTTCTGATATCTTCTTAAAACTGGATCTGAATAATAGTAATGACGGGTGGAAGCAGTTAGCATCATTGCCAAAACAAATATCACATGCAGTGATGCTGGCACAATTGATCGGCAGAAAAAATTGTATATACCTGTTCGGAGGACGTAAGAAAAATGCGGGTGGTATCAGCGATCTTTATAACTCGGTATTTGAGTTTGATGCACGAAAAAATAAATGGGAACAAAAGGAATCCATTCCATACAGTTTATCCGCCGGAACCGGTATAACAACCGGAACCAACAATTTCCTTTTATTCGGGGGTGATAAAGGGCAGACTTTTAACCAAACGGAAAAATTAATAGATGCTATCAGCCGGGAGAAAAATGAAAATCTGAAGCAGGAATTAAACAGGCAAAAAATAGAATTGCAAACCAAACATCCCGGGTTCAGCAATGATGTGTTATTATACAATGTCATAACAAACAAATGGTCTGTTGTGGGTGCTATTCCTTTCGATACACCGGTAACCACAACTGCCTGCTTTTGGGATAAAGACATAGTGATTCCAAATGGTGAAATAAAAGCGGGGGTACGTACGCCGCAGTTACTAATCGGAAATTTGATTTCAAAGTAGCTCGTTTTCAAAATGAGTACTTAGCCAGTAATGAATAAGAAAAATAAAT
>JBGTNK010000020.1:0-51367 GCA_041743125.1 Chitinophagaceae bacterium | reverse complement strand
CAAGGCCTGGGCATTGGTTTATATATTTCTTCTGAAATTATTAAAGAACATCATGGCGTTTTTGAAGTAAAAAGTAAAGTAAATGACGGCTCTACGTTTTCCTTTTCCCTGCCGTGGAAAAATCCATATGAACAGGTACCCTTGTCCAACTGAAGGACACCCACTTTGTTTTAACAAATAAAAGTGCATATTGTCAACGGCATTTTTTTTAAATATTTTCGTTTTTCTTTGTGCTATATTTTGATGAATTTCTTCTCTGGAACAAATACAAACAAGTACAATCATTTTCTGATAATCATAAATGGACAAGATAAAAATATCGACAGCACAATTTGAACACAGAAGCGGGGATAAGCAGTACAACCTGTCTGTTATTGATCGTCTTTCCCGCCTCGCATCAGAAGAAGGGTCTGATGTAATTGCTTTTCACGAATGTTCTGTAACAGGTTATACTTTTGCCAGGCATCTTTCCAGGGAAGAGATGCTTGACCTGGCTGAGTTCATTCCCGGGGGTGAGAGTATTTTGAAACTTACTGAAATAGCCAGGAGAAATAATATTGTTTTACTGGCTGGACTTTTTGAAAAAGATGAAAATGATAACTTGTTTAAAGCTTACGTATGTATAGATAAAAAAGGGTTAGTTGCAAAACACAGGAAACTACATCCTTTTATTAATCCTCATTTGACCGCCGGTAATTCTTATTGTGTATTTGAACTTTTTGGATGGAAATGCGGAATACTAATTTGTTACGATAACAATGTTATTGAAAATGTAAGAGCCACTACTTTATTAGGAGCACAAATACTCTTTATGCCTCATGTTACCATGTGCACACCCTCTACAAGGCCGGGTGCTGGTTTTGTAGATCCGGCGCTCTGGGTCAACCGGGAAACTGATCCTACTTCTTTGCGGTTGGAATTTGATGGCATGAAGGGTCGTAGCTGGTTGATGAAGTGGTTGCCATCAAGAGCATATGATAATGGCATTTACGTGGTTTTTTCTAATGCCATAGGAATGGATGATGACCAGTTAAAAAATGGTTGTTCTATGATTCTTGATCCCTTTGGAGATATTGTAGCGGAATGCCGGTCTTTCGACAATGATTTTGTTACTACTTCTATTTTGCCAGACCGGTTAAGGCTGGCTGGCGGATCAAGATATTTAAATGCAAGGCGGCCGGAATTGTACAGCAAAATTATTGGTCAGCCTCATGTTGCAGAACTTAAGGTGGTTTGGTTGCAGGACAAAAAATAAAGTAAGTAATATTATCTAAAAAGGTATACGTCCTGTAATCCTGATACCGCCCAACATTTTTTCAGGTGCTAATTTCTCCCCGGATTCCAATATTGTTTATGTATTTTCCCGAAAAATTGGATTATATGAATGCGAACTATATGAAAAAGGCGATGCACTCTGTTTTTATTTTTATTGCGGTTGGTTTCAGTGTGTTGAGTTATGCTCAGCCTGCGGAACAATTTGTAAAAGTGATCGTAGCGCCAGACCACTCAAGCTGGATATATAACCAGGGTGAAAGAGTTAAATTCAATATTACCGTATTACAAAACGGGAATGCCCTAAAAAATGTAAGTATTAAATATTCAATTGGGCCTGAAAAAATGGAGCCCACAAAATATGATTCTTTACACCTGGCGAATGGTACCTATACGGCCGATGGCGGTACCATGAAAACCCCGGGCTTTCTTCGTTGCATTGTAATAACAACCATCAATAATAAAACATACCGGGGATTAGCCACTGCTGCTTTTGAGCCGCTCTTGATAAAATCCACCATAGATAATCCGGGCGATTTTGTTGCATATTGGAACCAGGCGAAGTTAGAACTGTCACGAGTTCCCCTTGATGCAAGAATGACGCTGCTGCCTGAGCGTTGCACAGAAAATATAAATGTTTATCATGTTAACATTCAAAATTACCGGTCCGGAATCCGGCTTTATGGAATATTATGTGTGCCTAAAAAGGAAGGAAAATATCCGGCCATCTTAAAAGTTCCGGGTGCAGGAGCAAGGCCATACGCAGGTGATATAAATACAGCTGAAAAAGGGTTTATTACTTTGGAGATTGGAATTCATGGAATTCCTGTAAACCTGGATCCCTCCGTATATAACAATCTTATGGCTGGAGCTCTTTCTGGATATTGGAACAGTAACCTTGATGATAAGGACCGGTATTACTTTAAGCGGGTTTACCTGGGATGTGTACGGGCAAATGATTTTATTGAAAGCCTTCCTCAATATGACGGCAGCAATCTTGGCGTAACGGGTGGCAGCCAGGGTGGTGCACTATCAGTTATTACCGCCGCACTGGATTCCCGGGTGAAATTCCTTGCTGCTTTTTATCCTGCCTTGTCTGATCTTACTGGTTATTTGGAAAACCGAGCCGGCGGGTGGCCTCATTTATTTGATAAAAACAATCTTGATTTTAATAATAAAAAAGAAAAAATTGCAACAGCCGGTTATTATGATGTTGTCAACTTTGCCAGGCTGATAAAAATTCCCGGGATGTACAGTTGGGGATTTAATGATGAAGTATGTCCGCCTACCTCTATGTATGCAGCGTATAATGTGATTACTGCTCCAAAGGAATTATTACTTGCGCAGGAAACCGGTCACTGGACATATCCTGAGCAAACCGAAAAATTAAATAACTGGTTAGTATCTAAATTAATGGCAAGATAATAATACAGGGAAATCAGATATGGAAGAGGAAATAATATTTAAGGATTCTATATTCAATAAGCACAAAAAAATAATTGTTGTGCTTTTTTAAATAGTTAAACAAATATGGATGGTTAGGGCAAATTTATTTCCATTCCTTCCATTGCAAGGCCATGGATAAATGAGTAATCACGTCTATTTTTTGTTGCACAAAAAATTTCGTTTAACTGATCGTCAGTATGTGAAGGATCATGGTGGGTCAGCAGCAAGTGCTTTACTCCGGCTATTGAAGCAAAAAGAAAAGCGTCGTCCATGGAGGAATGGCCCCAACCGATCTTGTCTTTATATTCTGACTGACTATACTGCGCATCATGAAGTAATAAGTCGGCAGCTTCGGCAAGGTCGATGCCAGAGATCCATTTTTTATCTTGTAAAATACCCCGCATGCCAAGCGCAGGTTCATGATCAGGTATATAGGTAAAAGTGGATTGCCGGCCGCTGATGCGGAAACCCAATGTAGGCCCAAGATGAATAATAAAACCGGATTGAATAGTAAAAGGTCCGATGTCAAAAATGCTATTATCCACTTCATGCAAATGAAGCTGGCAGGGTAAATCGCGGATATGTACCGGGAATAATGGAGGTGAAAGATAACGGATGAGCCGGGAATGCAAAGATTTTGTGTGGCTGGCCGGTCCCCAAATATGCACTTGCATTGATGGATCAAAAAGATGTTTGAAGAAGCCCAATCCCTGGATATGATCAAGATGAAGATGTGTCAATAAAATATCAACCCGGCTATTAGCAGGTTTGTGTTGCATATTGGCATGCCGCATGCCGGATCCTCCGTCTAATACCAATATCCATCCTTCTTCAGATACTTCAACGCAGGATGTATTGCCTCCATAATAATTTGTTTCAGGGCCAGAAGTGGGTATGGAACCACGAACGCCCCTTATTGTGATTTTCATTGGTCTTTTAATTCCCAAAAAATGGCAACGGCGCCTAAAAACTTTGATGCCCTGTTTTGAATAGGTAAGGAGGTGAGTGCAATTTTTTCAAGTTTTCCGTTCAGGCTTTGGATGCGAAATGATTTATGATAAGGTGTTCCATTTTTTAAAGTCATAACAAGGGGTAATTCATCTGGTGGTAATAAATTTCCGTCTTCATCCATTGGTTTAAAAATTGTAGACCAGACTTCAACAGGCATTTCACCGGTTTCGTCAAATCGTTTTCCCAAAATCTGCTCTGCCGGTTCGTTATAATAAATAAGGTTCCCGGATGGATCGATAATAAATACTGGCATCAAAAAACTATCTGCCAGTTGACGGTTTAGAATAATTTCTATTTCATATGCGGCCATACAGGGAAGAGGTATGATGACTAAGCCTTTTTAAATATAAGCATAATAACAGAAGTAGGAAATTAAAAATCCGGTTCCTGTTGTTTAGAAAAATATGGAGTCCTGAATTGTATTTTAAAGGATTCTTTATACAAATCTCCTGGAAAAAGAATTTTTAGTCTGCAAGAACAAAAAGGGTCATACTGATAAATGTTGTACAATTCATAATTCCGGGCTGCAATTGATTTACATGCCTTTCTTTTCCTATTTTTAAAAATAATTTATTAAACCCATGAAACTTTTATCCCTTGTTGTCAGCATTTTTATTAGTGTGCACCTATTAGGCCAGTCAGAATACTGGCAGCAGCAATTACGCTACAACATTAAAGCAGAGCTAAATGATACGGATAAATCCATATCAGGGTTTGAAACGATCGTATATAAAAATAATTCGCCTTCCGAACTTCAATTTATCTGGTTTCATATATGGCCCAATGCTTATAAAAACGAATCAACGGCTCTGATTCAGCAAATAAAAAGAGAAAAAGATCACTCCACCAAGTTAAATAATATGGGGACCGGCTATATAGATGGATTGGCTTTTAAAATCAATGAACAATCAGCCAAAACAGAGCCTCATCCTAATCCGCAATACATTGACATTTTAAAATTGGTATTAAATAAACCCTTAGTATCCGGAGATTCTATTACTATTTCAACTCCTTTTATTGTAAAACTTCCTCCTTATTTTTCAAGATCAGGATATGCCGATGGCCAGTTCATGGCCTGCCAGTGGTATCCCAAGCCGGCAGTATTTGATAAAAACGGATGGCATGAATTTCCTTACCTCGATATGGGAGAGTTTTACAGTGAGTATGCGGATTATTCAGTAAGTATCACACTTCCGTCTGAATACGTGGTTGGTGCTACGGGTGAATTACAAACTAAAGAGGAGCTTGACATCTACAAAAAAATTGGTGCAGCGAATGTTATGAACCGAAACGGCAAGCCTTCGCTTTATACTCCTTCAGAAAAAAAAGCGAGGAAAACATTGAACTATTTTGCCAGGCAGGTTCCGGACTTTGCCTGGTTTGCTGATAAAGGATTTGTAATACAATATGACACAACCCGGTTGCCGGGTGGTAAACAGGTGGAGGCTTTTTCATATTATCATAATAAAAGCAATACCCTCTGGAATAACAGCATTGATTATATAAAAGATGGGGTAAAAAAATACAGTGACTGGGTAGGAGAATATGAATACCCTGTAGTGCAAGTGGTGGAGGGACCTAAAAATAATTCAAGTGGTGGGATGGAGTATCCTATGATCACCCTGATAACGAGTCCGGATGCAAAGGTTGAAACCCTGGACGCCGTGATTGCTCATGAAATTGGACATAATTGGTTTATGAGTATGCTGGGGAGCAATGAAAGAGCACATACCTGGATGGACGAAGGATTAAATACATATTTTCAGTTTAGGTATGAAGCAGAAAAATACAGGAGCAATTCTATTTTTGGCGACGGTATCCCAAAAGAATTGAAGGATATGCCAGCGGATGAATTTCTTGGTGTTATCTACAATGCAATAGAAAAGAATATCCCGATGCAATCAGCAATGGATATCCCTGCAGATCAATTTCCAAGCAGCGAAGAATACGGGCTTATTTCTTATGTAAAAACAGCATTATGGATGTATATCCTGGAATCGGCTATTGGCCGGGATAAATTGGATCTGGCCGTCCATAACTATTTTGAAAAGTGGAAAAATAAACATCCCCAGCCGGAAGATATGCAGGCCGCTTTTGAGGAAGCCACAGGAACAAAACTTGACAAGCTTTTTGAGCTTACAAAAAAAGAAGGAAAGTTCGAGTGACAATTTAGGCCTATAGGCAAAGGCAGGAATTATCTGGAAATATTATTTTTCATGTTTGGTCCTGTTATAATGTTCAAGTAATTCATCGCCTCCGAAATCGTTTTTGAGATCCCGGATTACAGTATGAACGTGGTTAGCATTATTCTGCGTGTTGTCATATTCAATGATAATGGTGGGTCCCTGTATGCGGTAATAATGTGGGTGGCCAGGACCTGTTTGTAGTTCACCCGCCCAGGCAAAACGCAGATTATTTATACCTGCTGATTTGATCTCCTCCATCATGCCCAATGCGTACAACCGGGTATAGTGATGGATATAAAGACTGAGCAATTGAATAAATACCTGCTGCTGTGACCTTTTCAAATCTGTATATAAAATTCCATATGATTCATTTATGATGGCTTTACGGCTATTACCGGTAATAATCTCCCCGGGAGCTGAACCCGGAATGATCGCTTGTTTCATCTGGGCTGCATCCATCGATTGGATCAGTGAAAGTCCAAGTTCAGATTCATCCTTCAGAATCTGTTTACCTTTTTCCGGACCCGCCAATACAATGGCCGGATTGCTACCCATGAATCCGGGTGTAGCAGCAGTCAATTGATTATTTTCTGATGAAAAATTTAACGACACATGATGGCCTTCCAGTCGCCAACCCCAGATTGCATCTTTGGCTGGATCGCCAAAAAAGGAAAAATAATATTTACCCGGGTTGCGGTATTCATCGTTAGCGGGTCGATTTTCAACTTCTCTTAAAACCAGCTCCAATTGAATGATAGCAGTAGCTTTTGTAAAACCTGTATCACTAAGTGCTGTTCGTAAAAGGTCAAATCCTGCCTTTTGCTGCTTATCCGTTAACTCCCTTAAAGAAATACCTTTTCTTTCTTTAGGTACATAATGCCAGTTATACCTCTCTTCACTATCGAAAGAAAAAAGTGCTTTTTCTTTTTGAGCAGACGAAAGAAGTTGAATAAAATCTACCGCTGCCGTGGTCATGTCTCCTTTGACGTGATGGGCCGTTTGGGACCGGCAGGAAAAAAAATGACCTGCTGTTAAAATTATAATAAGGATGAAACGATTCATGGTTGATATTTTTGAAGCGAAATTGAAGGTAATCAAACTAAAGAATGTTTGGGGTTGCATTGCCCGTATAATGAAAAAGAATATTTTCCCGGTAATGATTGTCAGAAGTAGTGTGCGGCTATGACATGAAGCTGCATGAAATGATTGCTTTCTTTAAATATTTATATTTGAGGTAATAAGCTAAAGGTTTCATTAGTTGTCATTCATTCAATTTTTTATGGAATTTTTTCCCATTTCCCTTGACAAACGACTAAATAGTGAATTTGAAACGCATCCTGACTGTAAAGAAATTCTTCAGGTGAGTATTGATTTTTTTTCCAAAGTGGGATATGAGTTACCCTGGATCGGATACTATGTTAAACTGAATAATGAATTTGTAGGGAGTGCTGCCTTTAAAGGAAAACCAAAAGATAATAAAGTTGAAATAGCATACGGAACTTTTAAACAATATCAGGGTAAGGGAATAGGAACCAAAATATGCCGGCACCTCGTTATGATCTCACTAGAAACGGATCCCGGCATTATTATTACTGCCCGCACTTTAACCGAAGAAAATGCTTCAGTCAGTATTTTAAAAAAGAATGGTTTTATTCTTTCGGGTACAGTGTGGGATCAGGAGGATGGATATGTTTGGGAATGGGTATATGAAGGGAATGTTCAAAATAATCAAACCATATTGCCAAAGGGTTAATGTTTTCATTACTGATTACAAACCAATCTTTATTCATTTATTTAATTCAGTAAGAACACCCTTAAAATTTTTTTAAAGTATTTTCTTTGTAAAAGCCCAAATTAGTTTTTTATAAGTAAATTGAACCCCTTGATGAAAAAAAGTAACCATATGAAAAAAAGTTCATTTATTATTTTGAATCGCATCTCCCGGCAAATAGTAATCCCGGTGCTTTTAGTAGTTCTTTCTGCATCCGGAGTAAAGGCAAGTGATCCCCGTTTAGAAAGGCCTGACAGCGTTTCTATTGAGGGGCGTTGGGATATGACCATGTTTGCAGAAGGAAAAGAATTTCCCTCCTGGCTTGAAGTCCGTCATTCAGGCACCCATATGCTGGTAGGGCAATTTGTTTTTATTTCCGGAAGTGCACGTCCTGTATCACGCATTAATTATGATGGTAATAAAATGAGCTTTACAATACCGCCGCAATGGGAGCCGGGTAATAATGATTTTTTGGTTGAAGGCTCCATACAAGGTGATGGATTAGCAGGAACTTTAGTTACAAGCGATGGTAAAAATTATAAATGGACCGCTACCAGGGCACCTATTCTAAGAAGAAAAATGCCACCTGTTTGGGGAAGCCCCATAAAGCTTTTTAATGGTAAAGACCTTACAGGATGGCATGCTATGGGAGAAAATCAATGGATAGCCGAATCAGGGATTTTGAAAAATCCAAAATCGGGTTCCAACCTCGTCACCGATAAATCGTTTACAGATTTCAAACTGCATATTGAATTCCGGGTTCCTAAGGGCAGTAATAGTGGTATTTATCTTAGGGGACGTTATGAAGTGCAGGTGATGGATAGTAAAGGAATGGAACCTACTTCCGAATTATTCGGCGGTGTTTATGGATTTCTGACTCCGAATGAAATGGTCGCAAAAGCTCCCGGCGAATGGCAGTCTTTTGATATTACGCTTATCGGAAGAATGGTTACAATAGTAGCGAATGGAAAAACGATCATTTCTAACCAGATAATACCAGGTATAACGGGTGGTGCTCTGGATAGCAAGGAAGGTGAACCGGGACCATTACTTATCCAGGGCGACCACGGAGCGGTAGAATATCGCAATATCATTATTACGCCGGCTAAATAACTATTGTATTATTATTTGTTGTTTTATTTCTCCTAATCCTTTCCGGGTAATTGAAGCTGCAGGCAAGTAGTGTAATTCCTTCAAGTCGCGGCCATAACAATTAGCTTTACAGGATGTCCGGATTAATAGCTAAGATTTACACAGACGGAAGTTGTCATACGCAACTTCAAACAGGTACCTGGGTTGCCATAATTTTTGTTGAAAATAAAAAGGAAATTTTGTCTGCATCCGTGCCCGCTACCACACATCAGCGAATGGAATTAACTGCCGTTATTAAAAGTCTTCAATTTTTACGTATTAATTACCCTGAAATAAAAACAACCCGCTTGTTTACTGATAGCCAGTATGTGGCTGGGCTCAGGGGGAGGAAAGAAAAATTGATAGCAACCAATTTCATCAGTCATAAAGGAAGCCTGGTACAAAATGCTGACCTGGTAAAATTTTTTTTTGATCAGCTTTCATTGTTTTCAATTGAAATCACAAAAGTAAAAGCGCATGAAAAAAAAGAGGGGAATCTCAATTATAACAGGGAGGCAGACATGCTGGCCCGAAAATTATTGAGAGAGGCAGTTAAAGGAAATAGGATGTAGGTTGTTTCAACTTTTTTTGTTTTGAAGTTCCTGGAAAAGTTCAAAAGCGCTTCGCTCTACCCAGCATTCCGCAAATTTTCCATCCCTGATTTTCCAGATGGCTATTCCTGTAAAAGAAACCGACCGTCCATCGGGAACCAATCCAAATATGCCATTATTTTTTCCCGTGCAGATCCATCTGGAAACTACTTTGTCTCTATTGGTATTTGAAAAGGCATCCTGGCTTACTGTAACAGCGTCTATAAGTAATTCCTGGAAATTTTTCACCCAACTTTTAAATGCATTTCTACCAGAAATAGTTTTACCTCCTGAAATAATAATATAATCTTCCGTCATCAACTCATCGATAGCATCCAGGTCATGCGCCGGCCCCCACACCCGCATGAAGAATTCATTAACAAGTTGCCCGGGTGTTTTTGAATCATGCGAAATGGTTTCCTTTTTCATGTCTAAAAAATTTAAATTAAAAATTATTTCCCGAATTTCTTATTCCGAAAACATAGGTCCACATAATTAAAAAGAACTGAAGTGGTATCCGGAACCAAAGATAGGCCGGGCCATACCCGTCATTAGTTGCCGTTTTTAAATTTACGTGCTGCATCGCAGCATAAATATTTGCCGGAAGTATCAACACAAAAAACAGGATGAGTAACCATGCCGTCCATCTTTGAAAACCAGGAATAAGAAGTCCTGCAGCCCCTGCCAGTTCAATAATTCCTGTAAAATAGATCAACTCTGTTTTGAGAGGGAGAAAGGCAGGTAACATCAGGGCCATTCCTTCGGGATAAATGAAATGCCCAATAGATGTAAAAAGTAACATAGCACTCAGACCGATTCTGCCAGCCAGCGGCAAATGCCATTGTTTTTTAATGATCTTTAAAAATACCAACGCCAGCAGAAAGGATCCAACAAGCACGATTAATATTTCCATAACAAGATATTTCCATAATTATTTCAATCCTGATTATTTTATTCTTTATTTTCTTTCTTTCGGGTCCTGACTTTTGGCAAAGTTTATTTTAAAAACGCAGTTGATGCAAGCCAGACCTGTATCAACTGCACCAAAACTGGATTAAATGATGATATTCATGTTTCCATTGGCATTTCTTATTTCTATTGACCTGTTAATTATGGAAACGGGGAACGGAATTATAAGCCATAAAAGAATTGTTCCTTGATAATTTTACCATTTTTCCAATGTTGAACAGAAACCTGTTTGTATTTACGATTTCCCCAATCCTTGTGGTGATAATTCAAATTCCAGATTACCGTTGTTAAGTTTTCTCCTGACGCTACGCCTTCTATCTTTCCGTTTTCATATCCATGTGCTTTATTAAAGAATTCTTTTTCCCGTTTGCGGTTTTCCTCTTTGCCCCCCATGGGTTCCAGGTCGTTTTCCTGCATGATCACTTCATCATCATAAAACTTTTCAAAAGCCTCCATAGCTTTTCCCTCCTGGATAAGATGGTTTAATTCAGTAACTGATTTTTCAATTGTTGTGTTTGACATAAAAATAAATGTTTTTATTGTTTAAAATTGGTTTCTTTCAATTGTGTATAGATCGAAATTGGCAATACAAAATTGCTATGATTTGAAAGCCATTTCCAATCACATGCATTAAGAAGTTTCATTACCATATGGTAACAAATCAAATAAGTCTAAAAATTATTTACCTGAATAGGTGCTTCGTATACGGCTCAGGCTTTGAGGCGTTACTCCAAGGTAGGAGGCGATCATATGGTCTGGAACTCTTTCTTCAATTTGAGGATAACGTTCAAGAAAATCCTTGTATCGTTCTGCTGCTGGCCTGGCCAGTAAAATCATGACCCTGTGCTGAAAGGAAATAAATGCGTTTTGTATAATAATTCTGAAATAGCGTTCCATGGATGGCAGCTTCGCATACAATATTTCGAGGTTCTTTTTTGTAATTTGTACTATTTCGCAGTCTTCAAGGCAATCAATATTATCAAGCGATGCCGTTTCCGTACTAAAACTATACAAGTTGCCCACCCACCAACCTTCAATACCAAATTGAAGGATATGTTCCTGGCCTTTGTCATTAATTTCATAAATGCGAACACATCCTTTCAGAATAAACGTTTCATGCCGGCAGATGTCTCCTTCCTGTAGTATATATTGTTTCCTTCTATACTTTTTAAAAGTAAAACTGGATGCCACAACCTCATATTCTTCTGAAGTAAGAGAAACATGTGCGGCAATTTTTTTTTGTAAAAGTGGCCACATATCAAGAATAGATTTTAATTATAAATACTATACAAGTTCAGGGCAGGGCATTTACCCTTTTAAATTGTAAACAGGTAGATAGAAATGAATTCTCAAATGTAAAGAAATGCATCATGCAATTATAAGCTTCCCTGGATTCAGAATTCTCTTCTGTGAGCCATTTTTATTAAAGGATTTATTGCTGATATGAAATTATGAAAACTTCCCTGCTGTTGGTTATATAAAGGCTTGTCTAAATTTATTTTTTAGTGCAGTGGATTTAATAGTAAAGACTGCACCCTGGGATATTCAAATTTTTATCTTAGTTATATAATGAATGAAAGTATTTTTGACAGGTAATCGTTTAAATTATTTTAAACCAGGATTGTTATGTATCCAAATATGAAAGTAAGTTTCAGGGAAGCATTGAAATTGATTGATGGCGTTGTCAATGAATCAGAAAAAATAAATAAACAAGTGGCTGTAGCTATTTGTGGTCCTGAAGGTGAACTGATCTCATTTCTTCGAATGGATGGGGCAAGCGCAGCTGCGTCATTAATAGCCCAGAATAAAGCATATACTTCAGCCCGGGACAGAAAAACAACCAGGGAAATGGGAGAGTTTATGATTAATAGTAATCGGCCACCAGCTTTTTGGGGGGATAGTGGAATAACCGGTTTTGGTGGCGGGGTACCTATCGTTCAGGATTCAATAATAATCGGTGGCATAGGAGTGAGCGGCTTATCTGAAGAAGAAGATGAGCGAATTGCCCGTGTTGCTATTCAAAATGTTTATCGGTAAGTTTAAGAAAACTGAATGTTTCCATTTTTTTTTCGCTTGTCTTTTGCAAATTCTGAGGTTACTTCAGGAACCTGCAACTGAAATCTGAACCGGGAATCATCTGGTTATCGTTATTGCCCAATACAACAATACATCCGCAACAGAACGGCCCTTTTGAAACCTTTTTTGTTTTTTTTAAATTGAAATCTGAATGGATTATAAAAAAATGGCAGCAGAGAGGGCGGTTACGCTTATAACTCCGGGAACTACCGTTGGATTAGGTGCGGGTTCAACAATTGCTTTAGTGGTCGGGATTCTAAAGCAATTAGTAGATGAAGGATTAGATATCAAATTTGTAACATCATCTTTTTCTACTCACCAATTATTAATAAAGAATAAACTTCCTGTAGAGCAGGTTTATTCCATGAAGGAAATAGATATTTACTTTGATGGATGTGATCAACTCGACCATCAATTAAATGCTCTGAAAAGCGGGGGAGGAATTCATACAATGGAAAAATTACTGGCAACTATGGCTGCCCGATTTGTATTAGTGGGTGATGAAACAAAACTTGTAAATAAATTCGATGTAAAATATCCATTAGTTCTTGAAATTCTTCCGCAGGCTATGTTATTTATTCCGTTCAAAATTGAACAGGTATTCCGCAGTACAACTAGTTCCTTGCGGATAAACGATAAAAAGGATGGTCCTGTGATAACTGAAAATGGGAATTACCTTTTGGATATATATTTTAAAATATGGCCTCCTTTGTCCGTGACACATCTTTCATTAAGAAGCATAACCGGTATTGTAGAAACTTCTTTGTTTTATTCTTTAGCACATCATGCTATTATTGCAGGCACAAAAGGAGTAACAGTTATATGAAAAAATGAACATAGAAAATTAAGAATAACGACAGTCACCATTCCAGATTTTTTTATTCTCTTTCTGAAATATTATTCTCCGACAAATAAAATGAGCTTCTAAACGGTTTAAGTAATATACCCGCCCATTTTAAACTAAATATTTTCTTTAGGATCAGGATAAAATTCCTGAATGAGAATGGTTTCCTGACATATAGGTTAGCTCCTGCATTAAAACTGTCTTCCACATCTTTAGGATTGTCGGATGTAGAAATTATGACAGTAGGAATATCCTTCAGCTCTTCATCTTTCCTGATCTCCTTCAGCGCCTCTTTCCCATTTTTTACAGGCATATTGATATCAAGAAAAATGATTTCAGGCTCCGGTGTGGCAGGATCTTTCAGGTGATCTATTAATTCCTGCCCATTTTCAACGGTGGTAACTTCCGCAGGAATTTTTGCTTCATGCAGTGCCTCCTTAAATATTTCCTGGTCATCTTTATCATCATCTGCCAGAACCACTTTTACAGGCTCTTTATTTTCTGTCTTCTTTTCATCAACAGTAGAATTGTTGTTTTGCTCCATAGCTGGTAGATTTTCATGACAAAGATGATAAAAAAAAACATAATATTCAGGTGAAGCTTGTAGGTGAGAAAAATTTGGTTCAAATCAATTGATATGGGTAAATTGATTGTAAATTATTATAATGTCTGAGGAAAAAAGGAAGATGCTGGCAGGAGAATTATATCATGCTTCTGATCCCTTATTGGCAAAAGAGAGATTACAAATCCGACGCTTATTAAGGAAATTTAATGATTCTGACCCGGGACAACTACAGGCCAGACAACAAATTATGAAAGAATTGATACCTGCACATGGTAAGAATTTTTGGATTGAACCTCCATTTTATTGCGATTATGGGTACAATATTATTGCAGGTGAAGACGTGTACCTCAATTTTAACTGTGTTATTCTTGATGTAATGAAGGTTACAATTGGAAGGAACGTAATGCTTGGACCCTCCGTTCAGCTATATACTGCCACGCATCCTATGAATTGGGAAGAAAGGGCCGCAGGTGCTGAGTTTGCTAAGCCCATATTCATTGGATCCCATGTGTGGATTGGGGGAGGAGCTATTGTTTGTCCCGGGGTAACGATTGGGGACAAATCAGTGATAGGAGCCGGGAGCGTAGTGACCAAAAATATCCCCGAGAATGTGTTTGCAGCTGGAAACCCCTGCAGGGTTTTAAAGATTTTGTAAAAAAGTGTTGCTGCAGGAATGCCAATGTTATTTTGCAATGTCTATCCTGACTTTTTTATTTTTTATTTTTTGATCTTTGATCGATCTCAACGCTTCACCCATTTTTATTTTTTTGATGGCTACAAATGAGAAAAAATCTTTTACCTCAATTATCCCGATATCTTCTTTTTTCAGGTTTGCCTTATTACCCAAAAATCCAACAATATCAACCTTGTTCACTTTATCTTTTTTGCCGGCGGCAATAAATAAAGTAGACCATTTAGGTTTTTCAGGCAAAATGGATGTTTCAGGCAATTCCATTTCTTCGGTTTCGCCGGGAAGGTAGTCCGGTATTTTTTCTTCTGGTGAAATGATCAATATTGCCGTGCCGCTTGCATCCATTCTGGCGGTTCTCCCATTCCGGTGGGTAAACATTTCTTCCGTTTGCGGCAAGTGATAGTGAATGATATACCGGATATTCGGAATGTCAAGTCCCCTGGATGCAAGATCTGTTGTTACCAGAATATTTGATGTGCCGTTTCTGAATTTGCATAGAGCACTATCTCTTTGCTGCTGCTCCATAGCTCCATGATAAAAAACGTTTGTAATAGTTTGTTGCGTTAAATATTCACTCACCCTCTCAACGGATTCTCTATGGTTGCAAAAAACAACCGTTGACCGGTTACCCAAAGAACAGATCAGTTTAAACAGGGGTTCCAATTTATCTTTTTCTTTACTCCGCAAAATTTTTACTGTAAGCTTTTCAGGAGTTTCCTCCTGGCCCGTCAGGAAATTTAGTCTCTTCGGATCGTTCAGGCCAACAAATGCCGGTATAACTATTGATTCAGTAGCCGAAGTCAAAATTCTTTTTTTCAAACCAGGCAAAGAGCTAATAATAAAAGCCATTTCTTCCTGGAATCCTGATTCAAGTGATTTATCAAATTCATCCAATACAAGGATTTCAATTGAATCGGTTGTAATATTTCCTCTTCTGATATGATCCGCTAATCGGCCTGGTGTACCAATAAGTAGGGAAGGTGGTTGTACCAGGTTATTCTCTTCTGTTTCCCGTAAATGACCTCCATAACAACAGGTGACTTTAAAATAAGTACCCAACGACCGGAATACCTTTTCAATTTGAAGAGCCAGTTCCCGGGAAGGCACAATAATGAGAGCCTGCGTTTTTTTATTATTGCTGTCCAATAAGGCCAGAACGGGTAATAAAAATCCAAGGGTTTTTCCGGTTCCGGTCGCCGAAAGCAGGATCACTTCATTATAATTTTCGTTCGTTTCGATGGAAGCGATTTGCATTTCATTGAGTGAGTCGATATTTAATCGGGAGAGTATGTCGCTTGTTGAATGTGATTTTTCTTGCATGTTTGCAAAAGTAAGCAATACAACTTTCCTCCTGCAATGCTTTAATAATTGCCATAGTTATTCTCACCGGGCTTTCTGTTGTTCAGAAGGGTTATTATTACAAAACTCTAACCAGTCAATCATACGACTGGTAAAGCCATATTCATTATCAAACCAGGCTATGACCTTGAGATGGTTACCGGTAACAGAAGTAAGAGTGCCGTCAACTATACAGGAATGGGTGTTGCCTTTAATATCCAGCGAAACCAGGGGATCTTCTGTATAAGCTAAAACTCCTTTGTACTCATTTTTTGCCGCTTTGCTAAATAATGTGTTTACCACAGCAGCTGAAACGTCAGCATTTAATTGAATGGAAAAGTCTGCCATGGCTCCGTTAGCTACCGGCACACGGGTAGAAAGGGTTGCAATTTTATCTTTTAATCCAGGCATCAGCCGTGTAATGGATTGATGCAGGTCCACAGGTACTGGTATAATGGATTCGGATGCTGCTCTGCCTCTGCGAAAATCGGTATGTGGGCCATCCACTAATTCCTGCCGTGATGTATAGGAATGAAGAATATTTAAATGCACAGAACGTATACCGACAGGTTGGAGAAGGGACAGGATATGAATTGAGCAATTGGTCATACAGCCGCCGGGTGAAATAATCGGCTCATCTTTTAACAATTGGCTATGATTAAAACCATAGATCATTAAAGGAATATCATCCGAACCTGCAGTAGACAACAGGACTTTTTGGGTTCCTGCTTTCAAATGTTGGCTCGCAGCTTTCCGGCTGGTAAATTTTCCTGAACATTCCAAAACTACATCCACTCCCTGCTTGCCCCAGGGCAAATTTTCTGGCCGGGCTTCCCGCATTACTTTTATCTTTTTGTCATAAACGGAAAAAAAATTTTCTTTGTTTATCACTTCTTCGTTGAAGGTGCCATATACTGAGTCATATTTGAGGAGGTACCTAAGGTTTTCAAATGGCATAATATCATTGACTGCAACAAGTTCGATCCGGGGATGGTTAATAAGCCTCCTGAACAAAAGTCGTCCGATGCGTCCCATTCCATTAATTGCTATCCGCATAATTAAATTCTTTTTTAAATGCAAATATCATGAAGAACAGGATTGGATTAGTGTATCAGTTTCGCTATAAACAGGCAGTTCAGTTTAAGGAGTTTTAGGTAGACGCTGCTTTGAACATGAACATGCATTCAAATAAATATCTTCGCAAATATGAAGGCTGCAACTATAAATGAAATTAAACAGGAGTTAAGTGTTCAAAAGCCGGCAGTCCTTTCGGAATTATGTCTCCGGCTTGCAAAATTCAAAAAAGAAAACAAAGAATTGTTAACTTATTTATTATTTGAAGCGCATGATGAAGCAGGATATGTACTGGGAATAAAAAAGGAAATTGGGGATTTGTTTGAGGAGATGAATCAAACACATTTATATTTTGCAAAAAAAACGCTGCGAAAAATAGTCCGCATTATCAATAAATATTGCCGGTATAGTAATAATAAGCAGACAGAACTTGAATTGCGGCTTCATTTCTGTAAAAACTTGCATGTAACTGAAATCTTCCGGCATCGCAACACCATAGTTACCAACATATACCAGTCGCAATTAAAAAAAGTTTATAGTATACTAACCACCTTACATGAGGACCTGCAATATGATTATCATAAAGAATTAGAGTTAATGAAATAAATCTTTGATTTGTTTAATATTACTATATCTTTGCCCGGTGATTGCAAGACATGCAAACATTCAGTATCAGATCTGCGCAAATTATTACTCTTCCGTTCAGTAAATGTTTACCTCTTCTTTACTTTTTGGTTTCTGCTTCTTCACAGGTATTTTATTTGTTTTATTTTAAATTTAGTTTTTATGAATTTGTACGTTTCTAACTTAAGTTTTAACACTACTGATGATAGTTTAAAGCAGTTGTTTGAAAAATTTGGTGCTGTATCTTCATCTAAGGTGATCATTGACAGGGAAACTGGCCGCAGCCGTGGTTTTGGTTTTGTTGAAATGTCGTCTCAAAAAGAGGCTAATGAAGCAATGCAGGCCCTTAACAACAAAGAATTTGATGGCCGCCCGATGTCAGTATCTGAAGCAAGGGAAAAGCCAGCCCGTTCTGATAATAAAAGGTGGTAATCGCCTGTTTATATTAATTAATTAGAGCCCACTTGTGGGTTCTTTTTTTTGTTCATCCGTGACTACTATTCTCTTTAAAACGCAAACGCATGTATAATTCCTCTATGAGCTCTGGTCTATCCCGGCGTCAATTATATTTTTTCTCCTTATTTTATTCCGGCCAAAAAAAGAATGATTAATAGCTTCTTTATTTTGAGGTCTTTTTTCAATTGAATAACTAACCCTAATCAGTGTTTTAGGGGGTGACAAAGAAATTGCTAACTTTCAGCCATGTCGTCCATCCTGGTAACCAACATAAAACTCCTTGTCAATTCAATAACGGAAAATAAATTACTCAGGGGTAAAGATCTTGCTTATCTCCCATGCATAGAGAATGCCTATCTTATTATTAGTGACGGAATCATAACAGAATTGGGGGCCATGTCTTCTTTCACACGTCGTAATTCAGACTTTGCACATACAATTGATGCTTCCGGCAAATTTATACTTCCGGCCTGGTGCGATTCTCACACTCATCTCGTATTTGCAAAGAGCCGGGAGGAAGAGTTTATTGATAAGATAAAAGGAATGACTTACGCGGAGATAGCGGAAAGAGGAGGGGGAATTTTGAATTCTGCCAGATACCTGAATGATATGCCGGAAGCTGAGTTGTTTAATCTTGCTTGGAAAAGATTAGAAGAAGTAAGCAAGCTGGGTACCGGGGCTATTGAAATTAAAAGTGGCTACGGACTCACAGTTAGCGGTGAGCTAAAAATGCTTCGTGTAATTAAGAAGTTAAAAGAAAAATCCAACCTTTCCATAAAAGCAACTTTCCTGGGAGCTCACACCTACCCATTGGAGTTCAGGGATAATCACGAAGGATATATAAGTTCCATTATTTCCGAAATGTTGCCTGTTATTGCAATGGAAAAGCTTGCAGATTATATTGATGTTTTTTGTGAGACGGGTTTTTTTTCTCCGGAAGAAACGGAAGTTATCTGTCGCGCAGGAATGAGTTTGGGCTTGAAGCCAAAATTGCATGTAAATCAGCTTAACAGCATAGGCGGAATAGAAACTGCGATAAAGATGAATGCTGTTTCAGTTGATCACCTGGAAATCATGACCGATGAGGATACAAGAAAACTTGCCAGCTCCGGCACCATTGGTACCCTTTTGCCAACAGCAGCTTTCTTTTTACGAATGGCCTTTCAGCCGGCAAGAAAATTAATTGATTCGGGAGCAGCCCTTGCCCTGGCGACAGATTTTAATCCTGGCTCATCTCCGAGCGGAAATATGAATTTGGTGCTGGCTATGAGCTGTATCCAAATGAAGATGTTACCTGAGGAAGCCATTAATGCGGCTACCATCAATGGCGCCTATGCTATGGAATTAGAGGACGAAGTCGGCAGTATTACTGTGGGGAAAAGGGCGAATCTTATTTTTACTAAACCAATTCCCTCATTAGCCTATCTTCCTTATGCTTTCGGAAGCAACCTGATTGATGGAGTAATGATACAGGGAGAATGGCTATGACGAGGAATAAATAGTGACCAACTTTTTTTATGTGGGTTAATTAGTTTTTGAAATAGATAAGATTTTTGGTTCTTGGTAAAAAGCGGTTAATATTGATTTTGTTTTTTGAATTTTCCATAGTTAAAATCTTGTGGGAATAGTTTTTTTTGAAATTAAAGCAGGCTTTAAATGGTTCTTTTCAAAAAAAACACGTAGTTACTTTTTTTATATTGCTGAAAACCTATTACGGGGCTTGCTTTTATTTTTTAATCAGATTATCATGAATTTGCTGGAGATCAAATTTCCTTTGCAAGACCCGGTGCCAATTTTTACGATCGTCCTGTTCATTATTTTACTTGCACCCATTCTGCTTCGCAAACTGAGAATACCAAGCATTGTTGGTTTAATCCTTGCCGGCATGGCCATTGGTGATCATGGGTTTAATATCATTGCAAAAGGAAGTATAGACCTGTTTGGTGAAGCCGGTTTGCTCTATATTATGTTTCTTGCCGGGCTTGAGCTGGATATGGCCGAATTTAAAAGGAATAAGTATAAAAGCATTGTATTTGGTTTTTTTACTTTTGCTATTCCCATCGGCCTCGGCTTTTTATTGTGCCATTACGTTTTGCATTTCGACCTGGTTGCCTCTGTGCTGGTATCCAGCATGTTTGCTACACATACTTTGGTAGCGTATCCCCTGGCAAGCCGGATGGGCATTGCAAAGAATGAAGCAGTAACCATAACAGTTGGCGGAACAATAATTACAGATACAGCCGTTCTTTTGATACTGGCCGTTATTACGGGTTCTTCGCATGGAGAATTGAACCAGGCTTTCTGGCTTAAGCTTTCCGCTTCATTTCTGCTTTTTGCTGTTGGAGTTTTATTTGGATTTCCTTTTGTTGGGCGCTGGTTCTTTAAAAGAATAAAGGATGATCAAATCACTCATTTTATTTTCGTCCTGGCTATGGTATTTCTGGCTTCGTGGCTTGCTAAATTAGCCGGAGTGGAAGCAATTATCGGAGCCTTTCTGGCCGGCCTTGCATTAAATCAATTGATTCCGCATACCTCTCCCCTGATGAATCGGGTTGAGTTTACCGGAAATGCAATTTTTATTCCTTTTTTTTTGATCAGCGTTGGCATGCTAATAGATCTTGGAGTGCTATTAAACGGAACGGAGGCGTTAATAATAGCAGGTGCTTTAACCACAATGGCACTCGCCAGTAAATGGCTGGCGGCATTTATCACCCAAAAAATATTTGCTTATAGCAGTACTCAACGAAAGCTGATCTTTGGTTTAAGCACATCCCATGCAGCGGCAACTATAGCTGTGATCTTGATAGGATATAATACCGGCCTGATCGATGAGAATGTTCTGAATGGTACCATTATTTTGATATTGGTTACCTGTATGGTGGGGTCCTTTGTAACGGCAAATGCCGGCAAACAGTTAGCCATTTCAGAAGCGGATAAATTGCCTGCTGTGTCCGCTCACCGGGAGCGAATGATGATACCAGTTATGAATATTGAAAAGCTGGAGGGTCTGCTTGATTTTGCCATTTTGATCAAGGAGGAAGCAAGTGTACTCCCCATTGATCTTCTTTCCGTAGTGCAGGACGATGCCAAAGCCAGAGACACCGTGATCCTCAATCAAAAAAAATTGGAAGGAGCAGTAAAACATGGGGCAGGAACGGGCACCCGGATACAGGTAATGAACCGTGTAGATCTCAATTTGAGTAATGGAGTGGCAAGGGCTGTAAAAGAGCGATTGGTAACGGATTTAATAATAGAATGGGATGAAAAAAGCAGCAGGGCTTCCGATTTTTTTGTGAACTCACTATTCGGAACTACCACTCAAAATATTATTGATACGGTTTGGGAAACTATTTATATCTGCCATCTTCAACATCCTGTTAATACCACACGCAAAATTATCATGGTTGTTTCGCCCAACGGTCAGTATGAACCTGGTTTTAACGGGTGGCTGAAGAAAATAATATTCCTATCCAGACAAACGGGCTCCCGGCTGGTTGTATGCAGTTCAGTGGAAACACAACTGTCTATACAATCAGGAATAAAGAAAATAAGGGGTAACACGGATGTCATTTATAAAGCCTTTGAAAATATCGAAGATTTTACGAGACTTTTCGGTGAAATTCACAATGACGATTTGCTGGTAGTAGTGCATGCGCGGAAAAAAACTTTATCTTATCATTCTTTTATGGATGCAATTCCGGGCAAGTTATTTAAGCAATTTACTGATAATAGTTTTATTCTTTTATATCCTGAACAGGCACGCATTGAATTCCTGGAAACCGGTTTGCAATCTGACGATTTGAATTTATCACCTATCCAGGAGCAGTTGGATAATTTAAACAAATTGGGTAAAGCAGTAAAGAAAATCTTCAATCCCGGAGGAAATCAAAAAACACCTGGTAGTATGGAAGAATAGGAATTAAGAACACAGCCAACTATTTATCCCACATTAGGATATTGCGGAAGAGTTCTTTTCTTTCTGTAAATTGACAGATCAATTTTTGCTATGCAACATTTCAAAATATACACTAAACAGGATATTCTTTCATTGACAAAGCTGCGCCGGTTTGAAACAAAACTGGGCGAAAGACTACAGGTAATTAAGGAGGCTGATAAACTGGAATTAAGTCTGCAGGTTTCTAATGCAAAATATGTACTCTTTGGTGTGCCGGAAGATATCGGCACACGTGCCAACCTGGGAAAAGGCGGAACCGATACGGCCTGGCTTTCCTTCCTTCAATCTTTCTTAAATATTCAAAGCAATGATTTTTTGGGTGGTGATGATATTCTTATTGCCGGTCATTTTGATTTTGGTGATATACAATACCTGATTGACCAGGCAGCCCATAGTGAAGAAGAAAAATTGGATGCTTACCGGCATGCCGTTACCACTATAGATATTGAAGTAGAAAAGTTGGCTAAAACAATTACGGAAAACAATAAAATTCCCATTGTAGTTGGGGGCGGACATAATAATTCGTATGCACTGATCAAGGGGGCCGCCAAAGGATATCACAAAGCGGAAAAGATTCCGCTAGCCCAAATTAATTGTATAAACCTGGATGCTCATTCTGATTATCGGCCTATGGAAGGAAGACATAGCGGTAATCCTTTCCGGTATGCGGAGGAAGATGGATATCTTCAAAAATATTGTGTGATTGGTTTGCACGAAAATTACCTGCAACAGAATATATGGATGGATATAGTTAACAATCCTTTTATTGACTGCATCACTTTTGAAGATATTTTTATCCATGAAAAAAGGAGCTTCATGCAGGCTGTGGCGCATGCTACAGGATATACAGAAGATACACTGACCGGGATCGATATTGACCTTGATTCAATTCAGAATACGTTAAGCAGTGCCATTTCACCAGTCGGTATTTCACCCATTCATGCCAGGCAGTTTATTTCTTTTGCTGCTGCTGATTCCAAACCTGCCTACCTGCATATTTGTGAAGGTGCCACAAGATTATCTGATGGGAGAACAGATGATTCTACAGGAAAACTGATCAGCTATTTAGTAAGTGATTTTGTAAAAGGAATGACGATAACTGAATAACAGTTCGCTTATCTTTCCAGGGAAGCCAATGGAAATTGGAAGAAAGATTCTTATTATTTAAAATGGAATTCCCAGGTTTATGTAGCTCTGCAGTTTTTTTGCCTGTCCGGAATACATCAGGCTGAGTTCAAGTGGGCCCAATGCAAAATTGTAAGTGAAAGTGACAGCATATCCGGTATAAAAATCTTTATTCTTAAAAAATTCACTTTTGCTTATGAAATTAGTGAATAGCAGGTTGGCGGTGCCAGTAAGATAGGCACCTGTAAATAAAAAAGTACGCAAGCCACCAGCGGTTGTTACCATCGCCGGAGTATAAATGCTGCCTTCAGGCAGTCCTGCAAATGTTACCTGGTTACGAAAAAGTTTAGTCATTCCCCCCACTATAAATTCGTTGAGTAACTGGCGTGAATAATTAAAATTGATTCCACTCTGAATTTTCATAAAGCCAGCCAGTTTATTCGAAAGGGGTAACCACCCTTCAGCATATACCCAGGTATTCCAATACGGCATTGTTTCAACTCTTAAAGAATCAGGATTAGCCGGAGGGCTGCCATTGACCAAGAAATTTATTTTAGCATGCTGCTTAGCTACCCGCCCCAATTCTGCTTCTACTTTTATTCCTTTGTGCGGAAGCGTATTTCTGTCCAGTGTATTGTATTTAATAAAGGCAGACAGGGTGGAAAAATCGTTTCTGCCTTTGAATTCAAAAACGGAGGCAATGCGGGGCTTATAATGAAGCCATTCAAACCGGTAGCCAAGTCCAAATTTAAAACTCCTGGAAGGAGAGTGAAATATTCGCTGACTCAGCACCAGGTTATTTTGATTGTATAATCCATTTTGCTTGAATTGGTCGTAAGTAATAACATCGAATCGATCAAACTGTGCTTTCAATGTTAATCCGAAATTTTTCAATCGCCCAATGTATTGTAAATGCTCACCCCTGATCCTAAAACTTTCTCCAATATTAATAGCAGCAAGACTTCGGGAATTGGGTAATAAAAAATTGCGGGTAGTAATATTGGCAATAAGGCCGATACCAGATGATCGGTTGTAATGTATTCCTGCTTTTAAAAAAGTAAGCGGATTTTCTTTTACATTAAAAATTATTTTAAAACTGCTATCCACCTGTCGGTTTAGAGAATAAATAATCCGGCTGTAATAACGGGTGCCAAAGGCCTGCCTTACCATATCCGCCAGGTCTGCTGCACTGTAATTTTTGTTCAAACGGAAATTCATGGTATTTACAAAAAATGGCTTGGTGGTGTTTTGCAGGCCTGCTACCTCAACAGCAGTAATAAAGACCGATTTTACATCGGGCAACCGCCGGGTACTTATTTTCTGGTTGCCATATATGGCATTTAAAGAATCAGCAAGATGTTTAAACCGGGGATAAAGTTTTTTCCCCTTATCAATGCCTTCCTTAATAATTTCTTCTGCATTCCCAAAGCTTGCCATGCTATATTTATCCAGGTCAATGGGAATATATATATCGCAAAGAGGAACCTGCATTTTAGCATCCTCGGCTTCCCGAAAGAAAGCGATTTGTAAAAGTAATTGGATAATATTTTGGACTTTATCCGGTGGCAACAGGCCGGTGGCCACTGTGCTTCCAATGACCAGGTCGGCACCCATCTCCTTTACATCCTTTACCGGGAAATTTCGGCTGATACCTCCATCCACCAATACTTTATCACCATAGTCGACTGCAGTAAATACAGAGGGAATGGCCATACTTGAACGAACGGCAGATATAATTTCTCCTTCTTTTAAAACAACTGCTTCTCCGTTTCCAACATCAGTTGCTATTGCCCGGAAAGGGATATTAAATTTTGAAAAATCCTTTGTATCGTGAACCGGGAAATATAATTCAGAAAATCTGATCCAAAGTTCCTGAGCTTCCAGAAAGCCGGTTGAAATTTTAAATTTGTTATTTACCCAGGGTAATTCAATATCATACTTATCATATTCTGATTTTTCCTCCATAAACAAACTTCGCAGGCCGGGTTGGTTACTTAACAACAGGTCCCAATCAACAGCCCTGGCAATTTTTTCTATAGAATCTCCAGAATATCCAATACTATACAGACTACCTATAACGGCGCCCATGCTGGTGCCCGTGATATAATCGATTTTTAACCCGGCAGAATCAATTGCTTTTAAAATGCCAATATGTGCCAGGCCTTTGGAACTGCCACCGCTAAGAGTAACGCCAATTTTTGGACGGCCGGGCAATGATTGTGAAAACAAATGCAAAGAGAAACCAATAGTAAAAAAAATTAGGCACAGAGATTTCATCAAATTGGAATGATTGATAGGTGAAATTAAACCGTTTCACTTTCATTTTTCATACCAATTGAGAAGATAATAGTTAAAGTTGGACAGGTTCTTTTAAAATTATATCGGCGCCGGTAAACGATTTTTTATACCGTGTAAATATTTTTTCAGCCTCAACCTTATTTTTTTCACCGGTTAATGCTTTATACAATCCAATTAATGCCCAGCCATTTTCTTCATTATTTTTCAGGTCCTTTTTAAATACCTGTTTGGCTTTGGCAAATTTTCCGGCCCTCAGGTAGGCATTTCCCAGGTAATGTTTTGGATTCAATAACCAATCCCTGGGTTCATTATAAACCATATTTTCTTCAGTATCGACCGCTTTGGTATAGGAATCAATCGCCTCACTATATTTCTTTTCAGCCAAAAAAATGGTACCGGCAAGCATCTGTTCTGCAACAATTGCACTCATAATTAAAGGAGAAAATGGAGACATGGGAACCAGGAGGCTACTATCTTTTAGTTGTTGCTGCAGCAATTCCAATTCATTTTTTGCTTCTTTAATTTTTGAATAATGGGTAAATGCCATTCCTTTTCCAAAATGATAAAGAATGGTAGAAAATACCTGAGATTCAGGAGGAGTCTCCATAGCCAATAATTCAACCCATTTGCCATACCGGACATTTGAAAGTACCGGTGTCATAAAAATATATTGCAAATAATTTCCTAGTGGGGCAGGCATGCTTAAATAATCTGTGGGAATACTTTTTGACGTTTCCCCGGCTGATTTTGCAGAATATTCAGCATTGCCCGAGAACATTGCATGGTTGGATTGCATGTGAAGGTTATGAATAACATAAAGGAAATCATTACCTGCAACGGGAGCAAACAGTTCCACGTACTTCTTATAACTATTCACCGCATTTTCATTGACGAGGGCACCTTTACGATAATTTCCTGTTCGTAAATAAATATGCGAGGGCATATGCACAAGATGGGAAACTCCGGGTGCTAATTTGCCAAGTCTGTCTGCACTTGGTAAAGCTTTGGATGGAAAAGGAGAGGGCTCCATCACATGGATGTAGTAATGATTGGCTCCCGGATGTTCGGGAGATTGAGTCAAAAGCTTTTCTAAAACCTGCCGGATCCTGGGTGTCCATGGTTTTGGCGATCCATCATTTTTCCAAAGATCCCATGGGTGCTGCAACATTAATGCGTCTGTATATAAGGCGGCAATATCTGCATCTCCCGGAAACTTTTCATACATCTCTTTCATCTTATCTGCATACAATTGGTTCAGGTTTTCCCTGGACGCTGTTGCGTTTGGCGAATACCGAACCAGTTGAGCCTGGATTAACATTTTTTCTTTTTCGGTGGCATTGGCAGACAATTCATCAGCTTTTTTGCTGGCGGCTAACGCTTCAGGAGAAGCAGCATAGCCAAGGTCATTAATATTGGGGCCATAGGCCAGAGCTTGCGCCCAGTATGTCATTGCACAGGCGCTGTCAAACCTTGCTGCTTTTTTAAATGAGGCCATGGCTTCTATGATATGGAATCCGTAAAAAGTGTTAATGCCCTGGTTAAAATAAAATTGAGCACTGTCATGTTTTGTATTAATCTTCCATTCATATTTCCCTGAGCCTGGCAATGGGGGAACATCCACTTCTTCTATCCAGCTTTTTAGAATGTTCCAGTCCGGACTGCAACTAATAATAGTCCTACCGGGGTAATCCCGGTTATTATTTTTTGCAGATAAGGTAAAACTTTTTTTTTGCAGACCAAATGCAAGTAGAAGGGCTGTTGCCATGGCTGCAAACAAGATCAGCAGCGTTGCTTTCATGATGTTTGATTAAGGAAATAAAAGTTACGATTATTCGGGAAATCCTGAAAAAAAATAACAACGGAGGGAAGTATAACAGAGAAGAGTTTCTCTATTTGCCCAAAAAATAATAGAGTGTACAAAAAGTAATCTCAATAATTATCAAAACCCGGAATTCTCTTCAAGGGAAACGATTATTTCAAAGGTTTTTTCATATTGCAAATTAAGCCTGGACAATTCTGCATTTGCATTTTTGTAATCTGTTTCGGCTTGTAAAAATTTATTTTTATCTGAATAAATTTCCGGATTTACCAGGGATGCTTCAAGAGCCGTTTTTTGAACACTTAGTTGGGCGATCTGCTCCTCTAATTGTTGAAATAATCTTTGTTGTTTTTGTAATTCCTTTTTTACTTCTTTATTGACAGGAAGCGATGACGGGGGTTTTATACTTGCGCTATTTGATTTTGTTTCAGGTGTTCCTGATTCCCTTGTTTTGGGTTGATTGTCTTCAGCGGTTTTTTGGCTTTTATCAGGTCTTTTTATACTTTTTCCTTCTTGTTTTAAATTTTGCAATTCGTGTTTCGCCATTCTTTCTTTCCAGGCCACATATTCTTCATAACCGCCTTTAAATTCTTTAACCTTATGATCAACTATTTCCCAGATCTTGTTAGCCGTTTTGGATACAAAATACCTGTCATGGCTTACCAAAATAATACTACCCTGGTATTTGTTTAGTGCATCAATCAACAGGTCGCAACTATGCATATCCAGGTGGTTGGTAGGTTCATCCAACATCAGGAAATTGGCTTTGCTGACTATAGTTTTTGCCAGGGCAACTCTTGCTTTTTCTCCTCCGCTTAATATTTTTATTTTTTTCCCGGTATCGTCACCACTAAACAAAAAACACCCTAATAATCCCCTCAGTTCTAATTCAGTCATCTGGCTGCCACATTCTTTCATTTCGTCCAGAACAGTATTATTTATGTTCAAAGCTTCCAATTGGTGCTGGGCATAAAAACTTTCTTCTACATTATGACCCCATTTTCTTTCTCCTTCATCAAAAGGTTCTACTCCTGCAATAATTCTCAGGAGGGTGGATTTACCTTTTCCATTTGCTCCTATTAATGCGATCTTATCTCCGCGGTCAATTTCAATTGATGTATTGTCAACAATCACATTTTCAGCAAAGGATTTTGTGATATGCTTTAGCTCCGCCAGTACTCTACCCGGCGTTTTATCTACTCTAAAATTGATGCGTATATCTGGTCTCTCCAATGTAACATCCTCTATGCGGTCCAGCTTATCCAGTTTTTTCATGATGCTTTGGGCCATGGCAGCTTTGCTGGCTTTAGCTCTGAACCTTTCCACTAATCTTTCATTCTGCCGGATATAATCTTGCTGATTCTCAAAAGCTTTTTGCTGCATATCAATACGAATGGCTTTCTCCTGTTCATAATAATCATAATTGCCATTGTATATATGTAATTGCTGCTGGTATACTTCTATAATCTTTGTTACCATCCGGTTCAAAAAATATTTATCATGGCTGACAATTACTACAGATCCTTTATAATGCTGAAGGTACTTTTCAAGCCATTCAATGGAAGGAAGATCAAGGTGGTTGGTAGGTTCGTCCAATAACAAAAGATCTGGCTGTTGTAAAATCATTTTGGCCAGCAAGACACGCATGCGCCAGCCGCCACTAAATTCTTTGTATGGACGTTTCAAATCTGAATTACTAAAACCCAGGCCCTGCAATACCTCTTCCGTTTTGTGATGAATATTGTACCCATCCAACGTATCTAATTCATGCAATTTATCGGTGTACTCATACAATGTTTTTTCATCGCCGGTTTTTTCTAACTCTTTGCCCAGCGCTTCTATTTCCTTCTCCAATAGCAGTATTTTTTCAAAAGCACTTAATGCTACCTGAAGAATGCTATCCTCTGTATCAAAACTTAACAGATCCTGGTGGAGGTATCCAATTGAAGTAGTTCGACTTCTTTCTATGGTTCCTGATGAAGGAGTAAATTGACCAACCAACAATTTTAAGAGCGTTGATTTTCCCGTGCCATTGTAACCAATAAGCCCGATCCGTTCATTGGGTTGTATATGCCAGGTAGCATCTTCAACAATAACCCGTGCACCAAATTCAAATGTTACATTTTGTAATCCTGCCAGCATAAGTATCGATTAAATTCTATAGTCAGTTAATGGTGAAAGGCCTTTAATAAAAAATAACTATTCAAATCAGCCGGCCCTTTTTTAAATGATTTGCAAAAATAAGGATTCCGGGCTCTGGGGGCTTTGATTTACCTTTGTAAAAAAATGTTAGGTTTCTATGAAAAAAGTTTTTATCATACTGGGGATTTTATTCTTGATGCTCGCCGGTTATATCTGGTATACATTTAAAGGGGGGAATAAAAGAACTAAGGGTCCAAAACCTGTCGCTCTGGCTGTTAGCAAACATAGTCCTGATTTTAATCAGTCAATTCAATCAGTGATCGATGCCTATTACGGGCTATCTGAAGAGTTTGTAAACTGGAATTCTCCAGGGATAAACAAAAGTGCGGCAGATCTTAAGGATGCCCTTGATAATATGAAAATAGAGGAACTCCGGAACGATATCATGGGTATTTATGAAACTGCGCTGGATCCTCTTTCCAATTCTAAGAATGCAACAGATAATATTATTAAAGAAGCATCTATAGATGAAAAAAGGGTGGCATTTAATAGTTTGTCAGAAAATCTCCGTTTGCTATTTATTGTGGTGAAATACGACCAGGCGAAATTGTACTGGCAGGAATGCCCGATGGCTTTTGGGGATAACCAGCCCGGGTACTGGTTAAGTGAAACTAATGCAGTACGAAATCCATACATGGGAGTCAGCCACCCAAAATACAAAGATGGCATGTTGAAATGCGGAGGCCCCCGGGATACTATCAACTTTATGGCTGCAGACTCACCGGGTCAATAATGTTGAGAGAGCAGGCAAGTAGTATATACGTATTTCTGTTTTAGGGATGAGAAGTTTTAATGGGATGCTAGAATTAAGAATGCTTGCCAAAAAAATAAAAATAGTTCTGAACAAAATAAGTTGCACAAGAGTTTTGTAGTATTCTGTATCATCATAAGTCCGGCTGTCACAATAAATATATTTGTTAAGGGGATTATACTAATGGCATATGGGTAGATTTACCAGTCATGAAATTCCTGGCAATCTGAAAATCTGAATAAATAATTTCCTTGGCAGAACAACAAGAAAAATAAAGAGGATATAGCTAAATTATCAATAGTAAAAATTATATTGCAATCTATATTTTTTCAGTATATAATTAATCCCTTCTCCAATGATCCGCCACACCCTTTTTTTTCTATGTATGTTCAGCAGAGTGTTGACTTTTTCTCAAGCACCTGCCGACAAGCCTTTTGAATCTACTTCAGATAGTGCAGTTTATTTTTTTCAAAAAGGAATTCAGGAAAAAGCAACCGGGCGAAAGAAAGAAGCATTAAAATTTTTTGAAAAAGCATACAAAGCGGATAGCAGTAATAAAGTAATAATTAGTGAACTGGCTGCATCATATCTTGGTCTTCGCAAGTACAACTTCGCAAAGGATTATTTTAAGAGGCTTGAAGAATTGGGAGACACGTCTCCGGCTGTATATAAGCATTTGATGGAGCTATCCATTAATCTTAAGCATAACGACGAGGCAGCGACTTATGCCAACAAATTAAGGAATGCGGATCCCACAGAAAAAGTAAATTTTTATTTGGGTAAAATCCGGTACGAACAGGAAAGCTATGGAGAGGCAGTAGAGCTGCTGACGGCTGCGATAAATGACGATGCAAAAAATGCAGAAGCCTATTACATGATTGCAAAGAGCTATGCGGATATGCAGAATTATAAAAAATCCATTCCCTATTTTCAAAAAGCGATAGAACTGGATACGATGAAAAATTACTGGATATATGAAATGGCGCTGGTATATTACGCTATTCATGATGATAAGAATGCTTTGAAATATATGCTCCTTGCCGGGGAGAAAGGCTTGAAAAAAAGTAACGAATACATGGAGAACCTGGGTATTGCTTATTTAAATGCAGGTAAACTGGAGCAAGGTGTAGCCACTATGGAAGAGGTTCTGAAAAAAAGGCCCAGTGATTTGAATATTTTAAATTTGGTTGCAGAGGCCTATTACAATAAACACAAATTTCAACTGGCGATTGATTATTGGGACCAGGTATTGCTGCATGATAAAGGGAATGCTTCGGCGCTATATATGATTGGTATGAGTTACCAGAAAAAAGGAGAAAAAGAAAAAGGACGATTCTTATGTGATAAAGCCATTGAAATGGATCCCAGCCTGGCTTCACTTAAGCAAACTATAAAAATGCCAGGAGGTTTATAAATTAGCTACTATCCTCAATAGATGCGGGAAAATTTAAATGATTTTATTTGGCCCATTTCAGCCGCAGAATTGGTGTTACAAATATTCCTGGTTGTGTGCTGCACATTAGCAATAACACGAATAAGAAGGGAATTACTAGTTGAAAGGAATTAAAAACTGTATTTGATTGATGCAAATCCCACCTTAAAGCGGACCAAATTATCAAATCAAATACAGTTCCCGATAAATTATTTACCCGGAAAATTTGTACAAGTAAACAGCTTTATTTTCCTAAAAAGCTTTTTTAGGTGTCTCTTCAGCAGTTTTAGCTTTCACCAGGTTTTGCTGGTTAATAACATCATTTACCACTTTCACAGCCTGGTCAAGATAAATGTCGCGGCGAAGATTCTTTAACCATTGATTAAATCTATCCTGCTTTACTTTGTCTCCTGCCCAGCGGTTCACTTCTTCGGGTAACGCTGTTACATTGATTTCATTTTTCAATTTCATCAAAGATTCATTCTGGGCAAAAGTGGCTTTTACCATTTTTTGCTCCTTCCTGTATTTGTCTATCTGGAGAGAATATTGTTTATTATTTTGGTTGGCCAGCCAGAGGGTGTTTTCTTTAATAAGAATAAATGAGGAATCATTTTCCAAACGCTGGTTACTCAATTGCTGAATGGTTTTTAAATCATATCCGGCATCCCAGGCCGAATAGGGTGACTTATTTATTTCATCCCAGGGTAATGCATCGGGGTTGTCTTTCTCTCTTAATTTTAAATGCTCTAACTGGTCTGGTAAAACGATATCTGAAGTCACACCTCTAAGTTGGGTGGAGCCGCCATTTATGCGATAAAATTTTTGAAGGGTTAGCTTAACGGTACCCAGGTCAGAATTTGACATGGAAAAACCTGTTTCGGGATCCAGGCCTATATTACGTTGAACCGTTCCTTTTCCATAAGTGGTTGTACTGCCAATTACTATTCCTCGTCCATAATCCTGTATAGCAGCTGCAAATATTTCGGAAGCTGAAGCGCTAAATTCATTTACCATAACAGCCAGTGGACCTGAATATAAAACAGACTTATCTTTATCTTTTAACACACTGGGTTTATTCTCCCTGTCTTTTACCTGCACTATCGGGCCATCTTCAATAAATAAACCGGCCATTTGAACTACATCATATAATGAGCCCCCACCATTATTGCGCAAATCCATTACTATGCCATCTACCTGCTGTTCTTTCAATTTTTTGATCTCCTTTTGAACATCAATATAGCTGCGGTTACCATTGGCATTTTCAAAGTCTGCATAAAATTCAGGAAGAAAAATATAACCAATTTTAGAATTACCAGATTTTACTACTGCGCTCCGGGCAAACGTTTCATCCTGTACTATTTCATCACGTATCAGGGAAACGACTTTTATTGAACCATCAGATTTTTTAATAGTAAGGTTTACTTCAGTACCCTTTTTACCACGTATCAATTTAACGGCGTCCGTTACTAAAAAACCGGTAAGGTCTACGGGTTCCTCTTTTCCCTGTGCTACTTTTTGAATCAGATCTCCGGGTTGAAGCTCACCTGATTTCCAGGCAGGCGTACCGGCAACTACGCTGCTTATTTTTATACTCCCGTCATCATACTGTAATTGGGCGCCTATTCCGAAAAAGCGTCCACTCATTTCTTCGTCAAAATATCTCTTGTCAACCGGTGGGAAAAATTCAGTGTGCGGGTCCATCGTATTGGTGATTGCATTCACAAATAAATTGAACTTATCATCATCACTGAACTTAAAACGATACCGTTCAAACAATCTGTCCGTTATTTTTTTTACTTTTTCCCGTGCTTCTTTTTCAAGAACGGCGTCAGTTTTTACAGCAAAATCTTCTTTCCCTTTATTTTTCTCACGGGTATCAAGTAAATCAACATAGCGCTCCAGCGTCAGGAATTTTATTTTCTTTCTCCATCGTTCTTTTATTTCTGGGGGGGAGGAAGCATAATCCAGTTTATCTCCATCCATTGTAACTTCCTCGTCAATTGTAAAATCAAAAGGGGTGGATAATAAATCGTTGACGATCCGGGAGGCTTCTTCCATACGGGTATTAAAAATCTTTCCTGCAGCAAGAAAAAATTCAACAGGGGCACCTTTGATTTCCTCATCAATTTTGGATTCATATTTTGCCTGAAGAGAGGTGAAGTCGCTGAGCAGGAACATATTTTTTTCAGAGTCAAGGTCATTTACATACTTTGTAAATATCTTCTTAGAAAATGCGTCATTAATATCCTGTGGACTAAAGTGTGCATGAGAAAGCATTTGGCCAACCAGCCGCAGAATTTCTTCATACTTATTGGGCGGATTCTTAGTTCCGGTTCCCATTGTTTGAAAGGCCAGGAATGAACCTGCTACAATCATCATAATCACAATTGGAAGTCTCTTCATATTCAAAAGGTATTTTTGCGCAATATACATACTCAAAAATAACGTAAAAAGTATAGGTTTAGTGCTTTTGGTCCCATTTAACAAGGCATTTGGATGGATGGTGATGGAATAGAGAATAACCTTACATTCATCAGTGAACCTGTGCTTTTTCTTTTTATGTTGTTCTTAATTGTTGGTTAAAGGTTGGGGGTCGTTAATTTCCAGCTTACCTGTTGATTTTCCATTTTTTTGCTTTCTTATTTTACCTATTTTTGCTCACTCTTAAATGGTGGTTATAGCTCAGTTGGTTAGAGCATCAGATTGTGGTTCTGAGGGTCGCCGGTTCGAGCCCGGTTAGCCACCCAAACCCCGGCCTCGTTTGTAACGTGGCGGGGTTTTTACTTTTTACAATATGCAGAATATGAATTACTGTTTTTTTTTTATACCCCTGCTTTCGGCCCTGATTGGTTGGATTTCTATCAGGTTATTTTTAACGGTTATTTTTCGTCCCCATCTTCCACATCGCTTTTTTTTTCTTACGTGGCAGGGTTTTTTACCCCGGTACAGACAATCCATTGCCATTAAGATAGGCAAATATGTAGCAGGGGAATTTGCCGGCATGCCGGGCATTGATCAAAAAGTTGCGGATCCCAAAAATTTTGAAAAGGTGAGGCCGATGATCGAAACACATATAGATGATTTTTTGCGCAATAAGCTAAAGGAGCAAATGCCAATGATCGGCATGTTTATAGGCGATAAAACTATAGTTACCCTTAAAGCAATTTTCTTACAAGAGATTGAAGACCTTTTTCCCCAGGTAATGCAGCAATTTGCGAATAATTTAAAAAATGAAATAGACCTGGAAATATTGGTGACCTCTAAATTGGCAGCAGTTTCTACAGACCAGGTTGAAAAGCTGGTTTATGAAAATGCTAGAAAACCTTTGCAGCTTGCGGCTGTTTTGGGTGCAGCCATCGGTTTTTTGATAGGTTTGATCCAATTGGCCATTGTTTGGTACACAAACTGATCATCGTTTGTTAGTTTCTAACAGGGATTCTACTACCTGGTTTTTCAGCATCGTAAAGAAAAGTCAAATTAATCGTCAGCAAGTTCTGGAAACTTTGCTCGTCTAATGCAGATAATCATAAAAATGAAAAAAATAGCCGCTGCTTTATACCTCCTGTCTTTTGTTTATTTAGCCAATGCCCAACTTGGCGGTGTAAGAGGAACCCGTACCGGAGGACAACAACTTGCGGCACGCCTGTATGGCAGAATTTTGGAATCCACTTCAGGAAAGGGTGTAGAGTTCGCTTCAGTGCAATTATTGCAAAATAAATTTGATTCTGTTACTAAGCAAAGAAAGGAAACAGTGATTGGGGGGATGCTGACACTGGCAAACGGTGATTTTACCCTGGAAAACATTCCTGTATCTGGCCCGCTGAAATTAAAGGTGACAGGAATCGGGCTCAAAGAACTTATCCAAAATATTTCATTTGACCTGAAAAGAGGTGGTGATCCTTCCGATATGATGAATGCATTAAACAAGGACCTGGGAAATATAAAGGTAGAAATTGAAGAAAAGGTTTTGGGCAATGTTACTGTTTCGTCAGAAAAACCAGGTCTTCAATTGGGCATTGATCGAAAAATATTTAATGTAGATAAAAACCTGGTATCAGCGGGGGGGACTGCGATAGATATTATGCGCAATATCCCTTCTCTTAATGTGGATATTGACGGCAACGTAACCATGAGAAATAATGCACCGCAGATTTTTGTAGATGGCCGTCCTACCACACTCACATTAGAGCAAATTCCGGCCGATGCCATTCAAAGTGTAGAATTAATCACCAACCCTTCGGCCAAGTTTGATGCTTCAGGCGGAACATCAGGAATATTAAATGTGGTGTTGAAAAAGGAAAAAAAGGTTGGCTACAATGGGAATTTAAGAACCAATGTAGATTCACGTGGAAGAATTGGAGCTGGCGGGGATGTAAACTTAAGGCAGCAGAAATTGAATGTTTTTGCAAGTGGTATGTTTAACCAGCGCAAATCAAAGAGTAACGGAATCACTACCCGAACCAATTTATTTGACGCTCCTGATACTTATCTTTTTCAAACAGACCGAAATATACAGAACGGGCAATTTGGTTTTGGGAGAGCAGGCTTTGATTATTTTATGAGTAACCGGAATACGCTTTCATTCAGCGCCTTTATGGCTCGTGGAGGATTTCAACCCAATACCGAAAGTGAGATATCGATCGATACACTTTTTACACCTGTAAAGTCAGCTTTTTATGACCGAGCATCTGACCGGGATGGAAATTTCAGGAATGTGGGCACCAATATTAGTTTCAAACATATTTTTCCAAGGGCAGGTAGGGAGTGGACTGCGGACATTACCTATAATAAAAGTAAAAACGCCAATATAAGTAACATAATAACGGACACCTTCAATGTTCCCCAGTACCAATTATTGGGAACCTATAAGCAGTTGCAGGATGCCAAAGGAGCTAATGAAAATATTATTGTTCAATCAGATTTTGTGAATCCCATCAATGAAAAATCCAAAGTTGAGATGGGTGTAAGAGCACAGTTAAGGACCAACAGCAATACGAGTGCATTTTTTATTGATGAAAACGGACAATGGATATTGCAACCTTCTTCTCAAACAAATTACCAGAGCAATGATGAAGTTTATGCTGCTTATGGTACCTATTCTAGCCAGCTAAAATCTTTTGGATACCAGTTAGGCCTAAGAGCCGAAAGTTCCGTTTACAAAGGAAAACTTACCAAGACCGGGGAGTTGTTTGACATTAAATTTCCTGTTAGTTTTTTCCCAAGCGTTTTTGTTTCCCAAAAACTCAGTGAAGATCAGAACTTGCAATTAAATTATAGTCGCAGGATTAACCGGCCGAACTTCTGGCAATTGACGCCTATTACGGATTCATCGGATAAACTTAATCCAAGTAAAGGCAACCCGGGTCTGAAGCCGGAGTTTACCAATTCCTTTGAACTTTCTTATGAAAAATCCTTTAAGAACAAGGGAAACTTTCTGGCCTCCATTTATTATAAACATACAACCGACCTGATTACCCGTTTCCAGGAAAGAGGCATAGGGGCCGGTGGGGAAACGGTAGCATTAAGCACTTATATCAATGCAAATTCCAGTTATGTCACGGGCATTGAATTAACTATGCGAAATAATTTTACAAAATGGTGGGAGTTTACACCCAATTTTAATTTGTACAATTCCGATGTAAAAATTGATTTGCCCGGCGAAACTGATCAACCTTCTTTGACCAGTTTTTTTGTTAAGATCAATAATACATTTAAGCTTCCTAAAAACTTTTCCATTCAACTTTCGGGTGAATATCAATCCAAAACGGTATTGCCACCTGGGGGCAGTGGTGGCGGAGGTGGTGGTGGCCGTGGTGGCGGTGGAGGTTTTTTTGGAGGACCTGCTTCGGCATCACAAGGGTATGTTCGGGCGAACTATGGAGTAGATATTGCCTTGCGGTATGAGTTTTTGAAAAGCAGGGCCGCTTCCGTTTCAGTTAACATGAATGATATATTCAGAACCCGGATTTCAGATGTACATAGTGAATCTTCCTTTATCATTCAGGATTCTTTTCGCCGTCGCGATGCACAAGTATTACGCATCAATTTCAATTGGCGGTTTGGAAAAATAGATCCCAACTTATTCAGACGCAAAAATACAAGAGCTGACCAGGGTACTGGTGACACTATGAATATGGGTCAATAAAAAATTTAAATAACAACCTGGAAAACATCCGGAATGACTTGATCAGCACCTTCTGCAAAATATGCAGAAGGTTTTTTGTTGCCATCATGCAATGTATATTTGGCGGTTAGGTTTACTTTTCAATTTTTAGTTCATTATGTTTTCTGTTCATAAATTTTAAAAATTCTGCTCTGGCAAGAGTAATAAGATGAAAAAACTTGTGTTTACTGTTACCAATGATCTTACTTATGATCAGAGAATGATCCGTATTTGTTCAAGCCTGGCTGGTAATGGATACGCTGTGACACTGGCAGGCAGAACAATGCGAGATTCAAAACCCTTGCAACCGATGCCCTTTTTGCAGAAGAGATTAACCTGTTTTTTTTCGAAAGGGAAATTATTTTATGCAGAATATAATTTGCGTTTATTTTTTTATTTGCTTTTTAAAAAGATGGATCTTATTTGTGCTATTGATCTTGACACTATAATTCCCTGCCTCTGGGTTTCAAAAATTAAAAAGGTATACCGTGTATATGATGCACATGAACTTTTTTGTGAAATGAAGGAGGTTGTTGAGCGGCCTGCCATCTACAAAATCTGGAAAGACATAGAGCAAAAAACAGTTCCTCACTTTAAGTATGGCTACACCGTTAATGAACCCATTGCCGGCGAGTTCAGGAAAATGTACAATCGTGAATATGCCGTTATAAAAAATGCGCCTGTATTAAAATCTCTTCAAATTCCGGTTAAAGATGAAAAGTTTATTTTTTACCAGGGTGCAGTAAATGAAGGACGAAGTTTTGAAACCCTCATTCCTGCTATGAAAAATGTTGGCGCAAAATTATTAATAGCTGGTGATGGAAACTTTATGCACCAGGCCCGCCAGTTGGTAATGGAAAATAATTTGGAGACAAAAGTTGTCTTCCTTGGAAAAATAAAACCAGAGGATCTTTTAAAATATACCCGGAAGTCGTGGATCGGTATTACCTTATTTGAGAATAAAGGATTAAGTAATTATTTTTCCCTTGCTAACCGGTTTTTTGATTATCTGCATGCAGGCATTCCCCAGCTTTGCGTTGACTACCCGGTATATAAAGAAATAAACAAAATAAGACCTGTAGCTGTATTAATAAAAGAACTGGATGCCGATAATATTGCCAGGCAACTGAACTTATTACTTGAAAACGATGTTTTGTATAATGAGTTGCAACAAAACTGCTTATATCAGCGGGAATTAATGAGCTGGCAGCAGGAAGAAATAAAACTGCTGGCTTTTTATAAATCTATTTTTTTTTAAGTGAATCGTTATTTACACATTGTATGTCTTGATGTTCCCTGGCCTGCTGATTATGGCGGTGCTATTGATATGATGAACAGGATAAGGGCCCTTCATGGGTTGGGCATACTGATTCATCTTCATTATTTCAGTTATAATGAGCGGGGTATTCCCAACGAATTAAACCAGTTTTGTACATCGGTGAACGTTTATGAAAGAGGAAAAATAAATCAAGGGTTTTCCTTTTCCCTGCCACATATAGTGGCATCACGCATCAATGAACAATTAATTTCCCGTTTGCAGGAAGATAATCATCCCATTTTATTAGAGGGCATTCATACAACCGGCATTTTAACAAGACTGGATAGACAAAAAAGAAAAATAGTTGTACGTATTCATAATGAAGAAAGTGTTTATTATAAAGAGCTGGCAAGAGCCGAGCCTGGCTTATTGAAGAAACTTTATTTTCATAACGAAAGCCGGTTATTAAAAAATTATTGTCATCAGTTACCTGATGACTGTATTTACGCATGTGTCTCTGAAAAGGATATGAATGTATTCCGGAATGATTATAAGCTGAGCCAGGTTAAATATCTTCCTATTTTTCCTTCCTGGCAAGAGGTGAACGGGCAGGAGGGGCAGGGTAATCTTTGTCTTTATCACGGAAACTTGTCTGTACCAGAAAATGAAGAAGCAGCACTGTGGCTAATTTTTAATGTATTTACAAAAGCCAGGGTTCCTTTTGTAATTGCAGGAAAAAAACCATCACGCCGTTTGCAGAAATCTGCCGGACTTTGCCAGCATACCTGCCTGGTGGCAGATCCATGCGAAACAGAAATGAATGACCTTGTTAAAAAAGCTCATATTCATGTTCTTCCCTGCTTCAATAAAAAAATAACCGGAATCCGCTTAAAATTATTGCATACACTTTTTGAAGGAAGACATTGTGTAGTTAATGAGCCGATTGTTGAAGGAACGGGATTGGAAGGTGCCTGCCATATCGGTACCAATGCCAATGCATTTGCTTCTATTATTACACAACTTTATCATCAGCCTTTTGAGCGGGAAGAAATTATACTGCGGAAACAATTGTTAGGATCTACATACGATAATGAAAAAAATACAAACCAACTTATTCAATGGTTATGGTAGCATTGTCGATCACCCGGCCTTTTTCCGTTTTTATTGTCCTGGCAGGAAATTTTTGAACTACAATATAATCGTGTGTAGCCATCACGATGGCCGTGTTAAAGTCCCGGCTAATATGAAATAAGAGGTTCATGATTTCATCAGAAGTTTCCGGATCAAGATTACCTGTAGGCTCATCAGCAAGTATCAATTTGGGAGAATTTAAAAGTGCCCGGGCAACATCTACTCTTTGCTGCTCTCCTCCACTAAGTTCATATGGCATCTTAAAACCTTTTGATTTTAATCCCACTTTATCCAATACGTCCAGGATCTTTTCATCCATTAGCTTTTCATCGGTCCAACCGGTTGCCTTTAAAACAAATTTCAGGTTGTTATTAACATTGCGGTCAGTTAATAATTGAAAATCCTGGAACACCACACCCAGGGTGCGACGGAGGTAAGGTACTTTTCTCCAATCAATATTTTTTATTCCATAACCTGCAACAGTAGCCTCCCCCTCAGTTAAAGTAAGCTCTCCATACAAAGTTTTTAAAAGACTTGATTTGCCGGTTCCTGTTTTACCCACTAAATAAACAAATTCACCCTTATTGACCACCAGGTTTACATCCTGCAATATGAGATTATTTCCCTGGTATATATTTGCGTGACTTATTTCGATGATCGGCTCTGCCATTATCTATTCTTTTTGTTTGCAAAATAAGGGAAACTATAGTTAGGGGAGGCTAATTTTTTTTCAGGATACCTGAAATTTGCGGCATCTAATTATTACCAATCAAACAGGAATTAAAAGACTATGCAGTTCTGATTTATTGGTATGGGATGGTCAGTTATTATTAAGGTTCCTTTAACGTAGTTGATCACAAGTATCTTTCTTTTACAATTTTTTGATGGTGTATGGCATGGCCTACAATAATATAACCAATTGCTAAAACATAATTAGGCGTATTGGAAGAAATGCCGTTACATTGAAGTTGATCCTCATCAAACGAATGAAATAGTAATGCTGAAGATTTCCTAACCGCTGTAAATTCTTCAAATAAATCATTCCAGGTCCTTGCATTGGCATTTGATGATTCAGCAAATGCATTTTCATCGAATCCCGCTAGAGGAGTCGTGTCTTTTCTGGCAAACCGGAGAGCCCGGTATGAAAAAACTCTTTCTGCATCAATGATATGCTGCAGCACTTCTTTTATGGACCATTTACCTTCAGCATAACGAAAGTCATATTTATTTTCTGGTATTGATTCCAGAAAGGAAATAAAGGAAGGGCCTTGTACAGAAAACGCCTGTCGTATTTCGTTTTCAGGTACCTGGCTTATATAATTATGGTAAAATGAACTTACCCGGGAAAGGTCTGGACGCATATAAGATGATTTAGTTTATTTTTCGGAAAAGGAAAGTTATAAACTTTTCAATTAATGAATTAGAAGGATTATTATTCTTTTAATACTGCAGGTCCTATTCTGATAAGGTAAATCAAAAAAACTCTCAGGGTATAGTATAGGTTAACATCCTGATATTAACCCATCAGGAATCTTGAATTTTTGAATTGGTTTTTCAAAGAAGAAGATTATGTTTCAATCAACTTTCATCGCTGGTTTGTTTTCTTTTATTGGCCAGAAACCGATCCAGCAGAAACAAACCTAATATGACATTGATCATCATAAAAGCATTTACCAGGTTATTACTAAAAATTCTGCTGTAATCTATCTTGCTAAGATCAACAGGCATCCGGGCATCACCCTGTGCCGACCAGTCCACTTGACCAAAAGCATAAACCAGGAATCCAACGATAAGAGTAATGAAAAAAAAGCCGATTCCCCAGATCACCCTTTTATTAATATAATTCTTTGCAGCCGGAGCAATATATAGCTTCGCAATTTCCTCCATTACATTTTTGGTGAATCTTAAGGAAGGAGCTTCCAGCTCAGAAGAATGTAAGAGCTGTTGAATATCGAGCAGTTCATTATATTTTGCTTTCCATTCCAGGTTAGTTTCCAACAAATGATCAATAGCCTTCCTTTCTGCTGTTGTTGAATGGCCATCTATATAGTCCCACAAACGATCTTCTGGCATCGCTCCATCACCCGGAGGAAAGTTTATATCCTCTTTATTCATAGTTTGTTTCTTTTTAAAAGAATTAATAATATGGTTTAAAGCCACTTACTTCACCAAACAGCAGTAAAAAAAGCTCATAAATCTCTAACCTCCTGAGCAAAATAGGTCTCCATTTTTTCTTTCAGTCTTGTTCGGGCACGGTGTAATCTCACTTTGGCCGTATTAGCTTCAATTCCTAATATTTGAGCAATTTCTTCCAAACTCTGTTCTCCTTTATAAAATAAGGTGATCACTTCCGCATCATCGGTAGTAAGCATTTTGATTGCTTTGTTTACCATCGCTAATCTCGATTTTTGTTCTACTTGGTTTGCCCGGAAACCTGAATCATAACTGGCAACTGTTTCAAATATTCTTTCATTGTCCAGTGAATGAATCTCCAACCTTTTCTTTCTTAAAAAAGTAATGCAGGTAGTATTGACTATAGTATAAAGCCAGGTGCTGAATTTGGAAGCTCCCCTGAAATCAGCCAATGACCGGTATGCTTTAATAAAAATATCCTGGGATACCTCCTCGGCATCCTCCCGGTTTTTAGTAAAACGTAAGGCCAGCGTAAAAACATAGTTCTGGTAGCGATTTACCAGGCTGGCATAGGCCTGCTGCTCTCCATTAAGAACTTTACTAATAAGTTCATTATCATTCAGTCCGGTTAACATTCTTTTACTAAGACTACAGCTTATGAATCCAGGTTACAATACAAATTACGAATTTGCCGGATCTCGAAAATATATCAGGTAAAGTATAGCATAGTGCGGGTATAAAGTGCTTGCCGGGTTGTAACCCCGGAGGATAGTTTGTAGTCTTAGCTTTTGTACAATGTTTTAATGAAAAATTTTGAATGGCTGTAACCTGGGTTTTAATCATGTAGTCATAGAGATATAACACTAAAACAAAATATTAAAAACAATAAAAATTAAATTTATGCACGGAGGAGAAATTTTAATACCAATCGTTTTGTTTGCAGGCGCTTTTGCCATGATTTTTGGAATTGTTTACCTGAAAACAAGGCAGAATCTTGCCATGATAGAAAAGGGCATGAACCCTAAAGAATTTGCCGACCGGCCTGCTCCGTATAAAAATCTGAAATGGGCTTTGTTGTTAGTAGGCGCTGGTGTGGGTTTGTTTTTAGCTTATTTACTTGATAACTATGTTTTGTTTGCGCAAACAACCGATCGGTACAATGATGACAGGAACGTTCCTATTTATTTTGCTTTGATTGCCATAGGTGGCGGTATTGGATTGTTCGGTTCATATAAAATCGAAAAGAAATGGTTCGATGAAAACAGGATAAACAAATAATTTCAGTTCCCTGTCTTAAAAGCAATTTTCCTCAACTGGAAAATTGCTTTTATTTTTTTAATGATTCCAGTGCTTTGTCAATTACATCGTCTTCACTGTTTAATACCTGGTAGTACCCGGTGTTTCTCCATCTGAACCTGCCGAGATAGGCTTCCAGTCTTTTCTGCAAAGATTCTTTTTGCTTTGTGCTTACATTTCTCAGGTTTACTGAGTCTTTGCTTGCCGTATAATTTACGAATTGCACCCACATCTCATCCAATTTTTCGAAGCGATTCGCATAATCAGTGGCTGAAGAATATTTATCAAAATGAACTTTGTTTTTTAAGTAATATGTATAAACAAAACTGTTGAAACTGCCGTTGATGAAAAGTTTATTAACCCCGGCAGGATAGGATGCCGTATCAATGGGAACAAAAATATCTGGCATTATACCTCCACCGCCATATACGTTCCTGCCGGATGGTGTTTTGTATGCTTTCCCGTTATTTACTTTATTGGAGTCGGCATACAATGACTCACCATTGGAAAAGCGGTCCCATATTTCATCCATATATACTTTCTTTCCCTTGCCATACGACCGCTGTATACTGCGGCCCAAAGGTGTGTAATACCGGGCTACCGTCAACCTGATAGCAGACCCATCGCTTAATTGGTATTGTTCCTGCACCAGTCCCTTGCCAAATGTTCGCCGCCCGATAATAGCAGCCCTGTCCCAGTCCTGCAAGGCTCCGGCCAGCACTTCACTGGCACTCGCTGAAAGTTCATCTACCAATATCACTAACTTTCCTTTTTCAAAAAGGCCTGGCCTTTTGCAACGGTATTCCCTTTTCTTGCTATTGGTTCCTTCGGTATAAACAACCAACTTATCACTTTCTAAAAATTCATCGACCATATCAATTGCTTCATTCATGTAACCACCCCCATTGCCCCGCAGGTCATAGATGAGTTGTTGCAAACCTTGTTTCTGCAGTCCCTCCAGGGAAGCCATAAATTCTTCGTAGCTGTTTTCAGTAAATTTGTTCAACTTAATATACCCGGTGGTTTTATCTATCATATAGGCTGCATCTACAGACGATACGGGTATACTGCCCCTGATTACTTTAAGCATTTTTATCTGGCCATTCCTGACTATTTCAATATTAGCAGCCGATCCCCTTTCTCCTCTTATGTATTCCTTTATTTTTTCTGTTTGTAAATTTTTTACTGTCAATGATGAATCATTCACCTTAATTAATTTGTCGCCAATTTGCATACCGGCTTTGTCGCTGGGCCCGTCCGGGATTACATAAACAACATTTACCGTATCATTGAATACATTGAATTCTACTCCAATCCCGTCAAAATTTCCGGCAAGGTCCTCGTTGGCTTCTTTTAATTCTACAGGTGGAAAATATACAGAATGCGGATCCAGCTCATTCATCATCTCTTTAATGGCTCCTGATTGAATGGAATCAAGGTTTACCACATCTACATATTTTAACCTGATCAGGTCTAGCGCTTCCTGCAAGGATGTATTTCTGGAACTTTTAAAAAATCCTTGGCCACTTCCCTTATTGTTCATTTTATATCCCAGGAACATCCCCGCTATCAACACCAGCGAAAAAATTAACGGCAACCATACCTGAAGCTTTTTATTTCCCATCTTCCAACTTTATATTAATTTGGCGCAAAATAGATAAAAGTTTGTAGTTTATTCCCGAACGCTTTTGGACAGGTTGCTTTTAATTAAAAGAAACAATAACTCCAGGATCTTTTTCAGCATTGGCCACAAACTAAAAACCCAAAAACAAAATGTCTTCAGTAAAACTGATAGCCGACAGCGGAGCTACAAAAACAGAATGGGGATTGTTGCAGAATGGAAAGAAAAAAATTATTAGTACACAGGGCATCAGTCCATATTTTTTGTCTCCGGAGGAAATTAAGATCCTTTTGTTGAAAGAGCTTCTGCCAAAGATTAAAGTGGAGATAGATGAAATATTCTTTTATGGCACCGGGCTATTTGATCCCGCCAATGTACGAATGATGAAAAAGGTATTAAACCAAGTCTTCCCGGGTTCAAAAATATATGCCAATCATGATGTAATGGGTGCTGCACGGGCCCTTTGCGGATCAAACAAAGGGATAGCCTGTAACCTTGGAACAGGAATATTTTCCTGTTATTATGACGGGAAAAAGATAGTGAAAAGCAGGCCCGGACTCGGATATGTACTGGGAGATGAGGGCAGCGGAGCTTACCTGGGAAAAAAAGTGATTCAATATTACTTATATGGAATATTTGATGAAGACCTTCACTACATTTTTAATAAAAAATACAATATCGACCGGGCAACTATTGTGGAAAGTGTTTATAAAAAACCATTTCCGAATCGTTATCTTGCTTCCTTCGCCCTCTTTCTTGCAGAAAACCGGGGTCATTATATGATTGAGAATATTATAGAGGATGGTTTGAATGATTTTTTCTTTTATCACTTATGCAAATACAGGGAAGCCTGGCAATACCCGATAAACTTTGTGGGTAGTGTGGCATTTGGATTTAAGGATGTCTTGCGCCAGCTTTGCAACAGTTATGAATTTGAATTGGGCAGTGTATCAAAAAAACCATTACAAGCTTTGCTTGATTATCATAGTTAAAAGAATGGATTGTTATGTCATTTGAAAAGATTACAGAAAAACCAAGTGCGTACCGGCACCTGGAAAAAATGAGTGTCGCGGATTTGTTAACTAACATCAATAAGGAAGACCAGACAGTATCTGATGCTGTTGCAAAAGTGATTCCCCAAATTGAAAAATTGGTGGAAACCGTAAGCGATAAAATGTTAATGGGCGGCAGGTTGTTTTATATTGGCGCCGGTACCAGCGGCCGTTTAGCGGTTGTTGATGCCAGTGAATGTCCTCCTACCTACGGTGTTCCCTATGGATTAGTGATCGCCGTTATTGCCGGGGGAGATAAGGCCATTACTACGGCTGTTGAATATGCAGAAGATGATAAGGAGCAAGGTTGGAAAGACCTTGAGGCATTTAATATTTCTGAAAAAGATGTAGCTATTGGCATAGCTGCAAGTGGCACTACGCCTTATGTAATAGGGGCATTGGAGGAATGCAGGAAAAGAGGAATAGTAACAGGAAGTATTTCCTGTAACCCCGGTTCGCCGGTGAGCCAGGCAGCGGATTTTCCTATTGAAGTGATCGTGGGACCTGAGTTTGTTACCGGAAGTACAAGAATGAAAAGCGGCACAGCGCAGAAATTAATCCTGAATATGATCTCTACTACTGCTATGATTCAGCTGGGCAGGGTGGAGGATAATAAAATGGTGAATATGCAGCTCACTAATGAAAAATTAGTTGATCGCGGTGTGAAAATGTTGATGGACAAGCTTTCAATTGATAACTATGAAGAAGCTAAAGCACTGCTGCTTCAATATGGTAGTGTTAAAAAAGCTGCTGCATCCAAAGCTAAATAACTAACACTAGTGTGTAGTGCAGGCAAATGTTTATTGCCCACCATCTGAATTTCTCAGACAGAATGCAGTATATTGCGCCACTTATTAAAATCAGAAGTGACAAATTTCCATCAACATATTTCTTCTTCTTTTGCAACAGGCTACCAGTACAGAGTTTCTGTTACTAGTTCAACTACAACAATCCGCTAAGCGGATTGTATTTACCATATTACCCCTGGGCTTTACAGCTTCATTTTCTTACAGAGATTTCTATTAATACAACATTGAATACATTTAAATAAATAATTGCTCATGCAGGTTTTAAAATTTGGCGGTACTTCAGTAGCCAATGCAGATAACATTAGTAAAGTAGTTGCGATTATCAGGTCAAAATTTGATGCCGGGGATGGCACCCCACTGCAGGTCCAGGGCGACAAAACAATCGTGGTGGTATCGGCACTTGGTGGAGTCACAGATCTTCTTCTTTCTGCAGCATCCCTGGCTGCTGATGGTGATGAATTGTTTAAAGAAAAATTGACATTAATAGAACAGCGTCACCTGGAAGCGGCCAAACAATTAATACCTGTTGCCTACCAAAGCCAGCTTCTGAGCCTGGTGAAAAAGTGTTGCAATGAAATAGAAGACATCTGTAATGGAATCTTTTTGCTAAGAGAATTAACGCCCAGATCCAAGGACCGGATAAGCAGTTATGGCGAATGGCTTTCTTCAAAGATCATTGCTGCTAAATTAAAAGCGGATGGGATGGATAATACCTGGAAAGATGCCAGGGAATTGATCATTACCAACTCCTATTTTACCAATGCTGAAGTAGATTTTGCAGCCACCAATAATAAGATCAGTGAATTTTTTCCTCACCAGCCCGGCAATTTATTTATTGTGCCTGGTTTTATAGCAACCAACGAAAATGGAATTACTACCACATTGGGTCGGGGAGGATCTGATTACACGGCAGCAATTATCGCTTCAGCCCTTACCGTAAAAAAATTGGAAATATGGACAGATGTAAGCGGTATGATGACAGCTGATCCGCGGCTTACAGCAAATGCCCGAATCATTCCCCATATTTCTTACCAGGAAGCAATGGAACTTTCTCATTTCGGTGCGAAAGTCATCTATCCGCCCACTATACAGCCGGTAATGACGAAAAATATACCAGTATGGATAAAAAATACATTTGAACCGGAAGACAGGGGAACACTTATTGAATTATCTCCCAACAAAAATGGAAATATTGTACGGGGCATTTCGAGTATCAACAATATTGCTTTGCTAAGTCTTGAAGGAAGTGGTATGATTGGTATTCCGGGCTTTTCCAAAAGGCTCTTTGAAGCCCTGAGCAATGAAAAGATAAACGTTATTCTTATTACTCAAAGTTCATCAGAGCATTCAATCTGCGTAGCGGTGGATGCATTGGAAGCAGCAAAAGCCAGGAAAACAGTGGATGACGCATTTGGATATGAAATTGCCTTGCAAAAAGTAGAACCACTAAAGGTAGAAACAGGACTTTCTATCGTAGCCCTTGTTGGAGAAAATATGAAAAGTCATCCCGGTATAAGTGGAAGAATGTTTAGCACTATGGGAAGAAATGGAGTTAATATCCGGGCTATTGCACAGGGATCTTCCGAAAAAAACATTTCTACGGTCATTAGTACAAAAGATGTACGCAAGTCCATTAACGTATTGCATGAGGAGTTTTTTGAAACCACCTTTAAGCAGGTAAACCTTTTTATTATTGGAACAGGGAATGTAGGCGCCAGGTTACTGGCCCAGATGCAGCAGCAACTTGGTTTTTTGCAACAGCATATGCGTTTGCATATTAGAGTAGCCGGTTTATCCAATAGTCGTAAAATGATTTTTAAGGGAGAAGGAATTTCTCCTGAGCAATGGAAGGAACAACTGGAAGGTGGGGAAACGGCTAACTTGGAAAAATTTGTTGAAGAGATCATCAGCATGAATCTCCGGAATTCGATTTTGGTTGATATAACAGCAAACGAAAAGGTGGCAAAAATTTATGATCAGTTATTGCAAAAAAGTATTTCTGTTGTTGCCTGTAATAAAATAGCGGCCTCCTCCTCCTACGCAAATTATATCCGGTTAAAGGAACTGGCCCGTGAATTCAATTGTGAATTCCTTTTTGAAACAAATGTGGGTGCCGGCCTTCCCGTTATTGGTACTTTAAATGATTTGATGCGCAGTGGCGACAGGGTTCATCGCATTGATGCAGTTTTAAGTGGTACACTAAATTTTGTTTTTAATAATTATGATGGCGAGAAGAAATTTACAGACGTAGTTCGGCAGGCGCAGGAAGAAGGGTATACAGAACCCGACCCCCGCCTGGATCTGAGCGGCACGGATGTAATGAGAAAGATCATGATACTGGCCCGCGAATCTGGCCAAAAAATTGAAATGGATGATATAACAAATAATTCTTTTATGCCGGAATCCTGTATGCAGGGAAGTGTAGATGAATTTTATGCAGCCATGGAAAAGGAAGAGGATCATTTTAAAAAATTAATGCAGCAGGCGCATGCAGAAGGTTGTAAATTGAAATTTGTGGCCTCATATGATAACGGTGTTGCTTCGGTGGGTTTACAGCATATAGGATCTGATCATGATCTTTATCATTTATACGGAAAGGATAATATTGTTTTATTTTATACAGATCGCTATAAAGAACAACCTTTGGTAGTAAAGGGAGCCGGAGCCGGCGCAGATGTTACTGCCAGCGGGGTATTTGCTGATATTATTCGTGCCGCGAGATAAAAGAAATATGGGAGAACCTGGTTTGAAACAAAATCAAGAATTTTAATCTGGTTATGCAAACAATATGATAATTAAAGAAGAAAAAACGGAAGAGCAAAAGGGAGATCAGGGAATAGGGCCTTTTCAAATTCAATCATTGGGAAATGAAAAGGGATGCATTGTACATTGCCCGGCTACTGTAGCCAATCTAGTTTGCGGGTTTGATATTTTAGGAATGGCGCTATTGGAGCCGTTTGATATTATGAAGGTGAAAATGTTAAATGAACCCAAAGTTATTATTCATAATCTCGATGATTTCAATTTGCCAACTGACCCTGAGAAAAATGTGGCTGGTGTTGTATTGCTGGCTGCCATGGAAAAAATTGGTGGCAGTACAGGTTTTGAGGTGACAATTGATAAGCATATCAAACCCGGCAGCGGTATAGGTTCCAGCGCTGCAAGTGCAGCCGGGGCAGCAGTGGCAGCCAATTATTTATTGGGTAATATTTTCTCACCCGATGATGTTGTGCAATTAGCTATGAATGGTGAAAAACTGGCATCGGGGGTGAAACATGCAGATAATATAGCACCTTGTATTTTAGGTGGAGTTAGTTTGATACGCTCTATCCATCCCCTGGATATTGTTTCCATTTCCTCTCCGGATCTGTTTGTTACCGTAGTGCACCCGCAGATTGAAGTAAGAACATCTGATGCAAGACAAATATTGAGACAGCAGGTATCATTGAAAGATGCGATCAGGCAATGGGGAAATATTGCTGGATTAGTAACTGGCTTTTTGAAAAATGATTATGCTTTGATCGGCCGTTCACTGGAAGATGTCATCATTGAGCCTATTCGCAGTATTTTAATTCCGGGGTTTGATGAGGTAAAGTTGAAATGCAAGGAGGCCGGGGCGCTGGGAGGGGGAATATCCGGATCAGGGCCATCCATATTTATGCTTTGTAAAGAAGAAAAAACGGCGGTAGAAGTAGAGACTGTGTTGAAGGAAACATATGAGCGGCTGGGTATTGATTACAATACCTATGTCACTACTATTAATAAAAAAGGGGTAGAAATAGTAAGTGGTTGATACAAGAATTCGTTTCAGATAAAAGGTAGATGCAAGTATCCCCTCTTTTTTTAGAAAATTATTTTTTTGAATCAGAGTAGCAGCGTTATGAAATATTATTCCACCAACAGGAATTCTCCGTTAGTAGATTTTAAGGAGGCAACCGTAAGAGGCCAGGCACCTGATAAAGGGTTGTATTTTCCTGAAACCATTCCTGTTGTTGATCCGGCAATGATAAAAGGCATTGATAGTTATTCAAATGAAGAAATAGCTTTCAGGGTTATTCGTCCCTATACCGGAGAAACTATACCTGAAGAAAAATTGGAGAAAATAGTAAAAGACACTATTAATTTCCCAATCCCCCTGGTGCAGGTTAATTCTACCACATGGTCTCTTGAATTATTTCATGGTCCCACACTTGCTTTTAAAGACGTCGGCGCCAGGTTTATGAGCCGCTGCCTTGGTTACTTTTTAAAAGATGAAAATAAAAAAGTGACTGTATTGGT
>JBGTNK010000019.1:0-20218 GCA_041743125.1 Chitinophagaceae bacterium | reverse complement strand
GGTGATTACAGAAGAACCTGAGGACAGCCATGTGCCCAATCCCAATAGTTTACCAGGTAAAACATTATTCTCCGGAAGACTCATAATTCTGAAATTTTTATTTTTCCTCGTAACCCTGAGCAGGCTTTTTGAATTCTATCCCGTGTAAACTTTTTCAGCGATTGCCCTGTTTCGCCAGGTCCAATCAAAAAAAAATCATGACTGCGGTCGAAATAGCCGCCCCGCACCCTCATCACAGCTTTAACGATCATATTCCTAAGGAGATGTAACCAGAAGCGGCATTCGAAATCTGCTGGCAGCGCTGTAACTTTTTGATAACCCTTCATTACTTCAATAATAAATTCCCCTGAATGAAAACAAGCCAATAATGAAATATCATCTGTGGGATCTCCGGATATCGTATCATCCCAATCTATAAATGATTTTATTGAAGTTTTTGTACCAAGGATATTCCAAAACGCCAGGTCTTTATGCACGAGCACACCATGATCTAACTTAAGGCACCACTCATATTCCTGAACAAGTTTCCTGATTGTTACACACTGGTCCCTTTTCAAAAACCCGCTTTCGACCAGAAAGTGCAAATGATTATCCCAGTTTGTAAGAAAGTACTCCTGATAGGTTTCGTCTAACCCATGCAGGCACCTATCCTCTGACAACTTCGAAGGGTCGAAAAAACCAAATTTTTTTACCGTAATTTTTTGCCAGATAGCTATGCTTTTTCCAATCTTTCCAGCCAATTTATTAATATCAAACTTGTCTTTTTTATATAAAGTATTCAGGTCAGGATAATCAATAAACTCTAACAACTGATAAGAAAACGGGCACTTCATTCGGGATGTATCAACCGCATAGACTTTCGGTGCAGCTACACCCGAAAGCCTTACACTTTCCAATACCCTTGCTTCTACATTCATATAATTGTCACCTTCCGCGCCGGCTTCAATCCGTAAGAAATACGTCCGTTCATCTTCCTTCACATAATACGTAATATGATTCCCTTGCCCATTGGCTGCTGATACTTCAAATGATCTGGTTCCAAAAATTCCTTTTAATAACAATTCAATGGAGGGTAGCAAGTCTGACATCTTTCCCGATTCAAGTTGATTTGGCGGCGTCTGTAACGCCGATGGTCGATCACATTTCCAATAGTATATACCCTTTCTATTTTTCATATCCTCTGCATATAATGATGATGTTTGTAGCTTGGGTATTGCCTAAGTTGTTTACTATTAGCGATGAGCAATTTGATATAGCGCATTCAGGAATTCACCTCTTTTCCAGCTTTTAGTTTTATACAAGTCATTAGCGCTTTTTTGTGTGACTGAAGGCAAATTGTTGATCCATCGCTCTGCCAATATCCCGTCCAGGTTTTTCTCCGGCTCAATATTGTGGTACAAGGCAGCATCACGATATTGAAGTTTAATAACAGGAACCAGTACCAGCTTTACCTGCTGCAACGAATACAAATCATGAAAAAACCCTTTGGTTCCAAAATATTGTACGGCTTCAAAGCAGGGTGACCCGGCCTCGACATCGCTTACGTAAATGATTTTTGCTTTCCTTTTTATAAGAAGCGATTGCAATTCCCGGACATTGATTTTTGAAAGTGGAATGTTCTTATTGATACTCAAATGAGCAGCAAGACCGGCTGCCTGCCCCAATGCAGACCAGGTAGGCTCAAGACGTATTCCGCAAAAACCAACATGACTGGACGATATAGCCACTGAAACCAATAAGTTGGCGAACTTTTTAGGTAACAACACACCGAAAGGAATCTGGAATGGCTGCGGGATATAACCAAAATTGCCTTCAGTCAATTCTGGATAAACCGCACCCGGCGTTGATACTCCATGGCAATTGAGCGAGTAATCGCAAATGGCTATGGCGTTACTGTTCAGTACAACTCGTATGGAACCAGGAGAAGTATAAGTGTTTTGTTCTGTAAAAACAACATCTCCCATTATTCTTCTTGCTTCACGGATATACAACCTGTAAGGAAAATTATCGTTATCTATGAATTCGTCCTTGGCCAAGCCCCACTTTAAGGATTCCTTGCGCATGCCAAGTGGTATACTTTCATCATTTTGCAAAAAATAAATCATGCCCAAAATATGCTCCCGGTGTTCCTGGATAATACGCTTTCTAACTTCTGCGCTGCCATCGGGATAGTCGTAATTTTTTCCTAAAGACGTCATTCTCACAGAGGCATTTTTAATGTCATTGATATCAGCTTTTCGATTAGCAATAGGTTGAACCTGTAAAATACCCTCCGCACTTTCGGTAAATATTTGGTTCACCTTACCATTTTTAAACACAGAGGCTATTGGCAAATATTTTTCCCGGCTATAATGATCAGGTTTTTCAATCATTCGGCTATTAGCTGCCGAGACCGTCATTATGATGCGGAAATTATAAGCCTGTACTTTTTTATCGCCCTCACCCGTTCCTCCCGTTAATATCTGACCGCCTTTTGAAAAAATATGTCCTGCAAAGCGTTCACAGTATTCGCTCCTTGATTCTCTTCCAATCCGGTAATCCGCTCCTGCCGCTGCAGCCATAAATCCTTCATAAGTAGCATCAATAAAAACTTTTGCTACAAGCGGCAGTTGTTTACCGTTGTGGAGATTTAAGAAAGTAGCTGATAGTATTTTTGAAGCACCCTGTTTCTTCTTTTCAACTTTAGTGTCTATAATCCTGTGTTGCGTAAGAATGTGAATGTTGGATAATTCTGAGAGCATTTGATTAAAAAGCTGTTCTGTAACGTGTGGTTCAGCGTTGACACCAAAATAGCAGTCAGTTACTTGTTTTGAATTCTTGCCATACTTATTCTCATAATAAGCCAATGCCCGAAGTCTATACTCATTAAAGGTTCCACCCAAGGCTTCCAAAGATAAAAAATCGGTAAAGGATAATCCTCCCGTCATCAAGCCACCAATGTGTTCATATTCCTCCACCAACACAACACTATGCCCCTGACGTGCAGCGTTGATTGCTGCAAAAATACCTGAAGGGGTGGCACCGTAGATAACTACATCTTTAGGTTGTGATTTACTATTGAAATGAATGAATGAAAGTATTATTATTATTAAATAAGATTTCATACTAAAGCATTATATAGGATTTCATATTAACTACCGGGTTACTCATTGAGTAGTTTAGTTTCATTTTGACCAAAATAGTTTGGTAGAACTATCGAGAACGCTGAAATCATTTACATTAGTTGGTGTATTAGCATTCCTAACCAATTCAGAATTTGGATAAGGTAATCGCGTAGGACTTCCGTTGGGATCCGTTACATTAAATAGCCCAGTCCTTCTGAAATCATTAAAAGCTTCTATTGGCTGATACTGAAAAAAGTAAATATACTTTTGATAGATAATTGTTTTCAATGACAAGTTTCCACTTCCCGGAAAGACTACAGGTAAAGCTTTGTAGTCGCTTTTTTGTTGGGTTGTCAAGGCAACGGCGGGATTGAACTTTGAAGCTTCATCAAGCGCTATACTCACTGCGGTTTCATACGCTGTATTTGCCCCACTTAAATTACCCAACCTTAGATTTGCTTCTGCCTCAATAAATTTAAGCTCAGCGAAAGTAAGCATAGGTTGTGGAGCATTTCCGATTTTTAATATGGCTGGTTTCGAATACTTTGCTCCATCCAGTCTTGGATCGCCAAAATCAGGCTGGGCAGTTCCATTAGGAGCTGGCAATAATTTTCCATTTACTTTTGTAAACCAGATATTAGCTCGTGGGTCATCCTGGATATTATTGCCAAGACTAAAATAAAGCATTGCATCCCAGATGCCATTCCCAACAGAGGATTGAGGCTGACCAACCTGTGAGCTTACAAACGGATTGTCATTGTCAACACTGATAGTATAAATTTTAACATCAAAATTTTCGGACGCGTTGGCAAACGAATTCTGAATAGCTGCCAGTGCCTTTGTAGCTGATCCGGTCGGGTCAAGGTTACTTAGGCGGTTGTATAACCTGGCTTTTTGCCCATAGGCGGTTTTGATCCACATCTGGGCATTGCCTTTAAAAACCACATCATCACCCGAAGGCTTAATCGTTCCCGGATCTTTTTGCAAACTGGCGATTGCATCATCAAGAATGGATTGAATAGTTCCAAACAACTGTTCGTCATCGTCAAATTTGGGACTGGAAATTGAAGCGTCTAACGCTTCCAAATATGGAACATCACCAAAAAGATCCACTAAATGTGACATTGTGCTGGCCTTTAATACATCGGCGATCCCCACGTAAGTCCATGCCTGCTGTTCCGTAGCTTTCTGCTTTAATATTTCAAGATTCTTCAGTAACAGGTAAGCATTCGTCCATAGTGATTCACCTTTCCCGCTTAATCCTTGAAGAATATTATCTCCAAGATTGAATGTTGTTTGTTCCGACAGGAATTGAACTGTTACCGCTGTACCCCCGCCATTTATTTCGTAGGCGTATCGCATGATTACCTGAGGCAATAGAGATTTCAAAGGAGCATCATTTACAACGTTCGGGTTTCGATCAATTTCATCCAGAACAGATTTGCTGCAGGACATCGCGAAGAAACTGATTGAGCATATAAGTATGATTTTTTTTTTCATAACAAACCAATTAAAAAATTAAAAAAATCGATCAAAGGAAATATTCTCCTTATAAAAAGAAAATCTTCCGTCGTTTTCACCAAATTAGAAACTAAGCCTTATGCCCCCGCCGAAGCTTTTTGTCTGGGGTGTTTGAGACCATTCTATACCGGCTGAATTCTGGTTTGACCCATAGGATTCAGTCAGATTTACTTCGGGATCCGTAAAGGCATCAGTGATCAGGAAAAGGTTTCTGCCGGTAAGAAAAACAGATGCAGACTTGATCATTTTATTCTTTAGTATGGAAACCGGAAAATCATAAGACAAAGACAACTCACGCAGCCGCACAAACGAAGCATTTGTCAAATTTGGTTCCAGTATTTGCCGGAGAATATCAAAGTAATTTCTGTCTTTAGTAATGGTAATATCATTATCACCACCTAATTGTAACGATCCATTAACGTAAGTTCCTTTTACGGCGTCTAGTACAATCTGGGTTTCGCGGTCCCTGGTTTCTCCGTAAAGACCCCTTCTGGTAGTCTCTAACTTTGTCTGCGAGAACTGCACACCGCCCTGTCTCCAGTCAAGCTGAAATGAAAGATTAAATTCTTTAAATTTCAGCGCATTAATAAAACTAAACTGGTAATCAGGATTGGGTGATTTGATTACTGAAGGAATCGTATTGATTAACGGTAAACCGTAGCTTGGAGAATTAGGATTACTTTGCACTATAATTTTATTTGTTTTTGGATCCTTTAAATATGTAGTCCCCAAAAAAATCGGATAGACATTTCCAACCTCGGCAACCAGGGTTGCAACTTCGGCGCTGGAAATAACAACCCTCTTTGTATCTCCAAATAGTTCTTTGACTTTATTTTCATAAAGTGTGAAATTTGTGAGTAATCTCCAGCTAAAATTTTTCGTTCTTATAGGCAATAATGTAAGGGCTATTTCATGACCGTTAGAACTCATAACTCCGGCATTTCTTATTTCATTTGTTGCTCCTGTGGTCACTGGTACCGGAACGTTGAATATCTGTCCGCTTGATAAACTGGTGAAATAAGTATAATCTATCCCTAAGCGATCATTAAAAAATCTTAAATCAACACCAAATTCATACGACCTCGTATTCTCAGGAGTTAAATCAGGATTGATTCGGGTAGTGTTCTGGGCCAAACTTGCCAACCCGTTAAACGGAAATATAAATGATCCCTGTCCTGTTCTTGGATTATAGGTATTAAATCCCTGGTCGCCAACATACAGTGGCCCCGCCTGTCCTACCTCTGCATAAGAAATTCGTGCCTTAGCAAATGAAAATATGGACTGTAAGGAGGGCATGGCTTCAGTAAGAATTACGCTTGCTCCCACTGAAGGATAAAGAAATGATCTGCGCCCCGGTGGCATGTTAGATACGACATCATTCCTTACTGAAGAAGTGAGATAAACAATATCTTTCCATCCCAAATTGATATTTCCATAAAATCCTACAATGCGCTGCTTTGATTCTGAATTGCTTCCGGTTAGAGAAGTTGCATTTCCTAAATTTGGCCAATTCGACTGGATAAAATTTGAACCGGTAGTTGAAGTGGTTTGAACTCTATTGTCGTAAATTTCGTTACCTGCAATAAAATCAATATCAAGATTTTCGCTCAGTTGCTTTTTATACGAAAGGAAAAAATTAGAATTAAGTTGATTTGAATATTGATTAAGAAAATTTACTGACCCACCACTCGGAGGATTTGTCCGGCCAACTGTTGCAGTGCCCAATTCCTCATAACTAATTCTGTATAACGCATAACGATCAATCCCAATTCTATAATTCAATGATATATCATTGCTCAAATCATATTTTAAAAAAATATTACCAAAAGTACGTTTGGTTTGTGCGTCACGATAATTATGCGCAATGTACCAGTATGGATTATTCTGAGAAGCACGATAAAATATCTGCCTGTATGGATCATCGGGATAAGCGATCGGTTTCCCTTTCAAATTATAGGAGGGCGGGGTTTCCGCAGCTCCTCTGGCATAATTAACATTGCCTACCTGCTCCGGATAATCATTAACTTTAGTATCTGAGTAATTAAAAGAGATACTGGTAGTGAATTTATTATAGGGGGTAAAATTGCCCTTAAAATTGAGGTTTGTCCGGTTAAGATCAGAGCCGGCAACGATGCCAGTCTGGTAGGCGTTACCTATAGCAATTAAATAGTTTCCTTTGTCTCCTCCATCGCTAAATGAAATATTGTTGTTTAATGTGCCTCCTGTCTTATAGAAATCCTTGTCGTTATCATATACCGCTGCCTGTTCCTGTTCTCCGAGTTGGTTTGTATAGGTGCCAAGTGTGCTGATTTTAGGCCCCCACGTGAAAATGGAGTTCGGATTAAAAACACCGTTTTCTCCCTGGGCATACTCCATTTGTAAGTCTGGTAAAAAAGAAACTTTATCAATTGAATATTGCGATTCGAAGCTAATGGAGGGCGTTCTGATACCAGCGCCGCTTTTTGTAGTTATAATCACAACACCATTGGAAGCACGTAATCCATACAATGCTGACGCGGCGGGACCTTTCAGAATATTAATAGAAGCAACATCATTCGGATTAAAGTCCACTGCTCTGTCTCCGCCGGAGACGGCCATGCCATCTATCACATAAAGCGGAGCATTATTTCCACTTATAGAGCGGCTTCCTCTGATCCTGATATCAGGTGATTTGCCAGGCATTCCACTATTTAGCGCCACTGTAACTCCAGCAACTTTTCCCTGGAGTCCATTTAACAAATTTGGATTTCCAGCCGCAGAGACTGCCTTTCCGTCTACTTGTTGGGTTGCATAAGTGAGCGCCTTATTTGATCTTTTAATACCAAAAGCCGTTACAACCACTTCCTCGGCCGCTGATTCTTTGCGCATAAGCGTAATGTTCAGGGATGCTGACCTTGTAACACTCAATTCAGTGTTTTCAAAGCCCACATAGGAAAAAATTAATACATCGCCTCCTTGAGGAACCTCAATAGAAAATTTTCCTTCCTTATCACTGGTTACACCTTTATCAGAACTTTTAAGAACCACAGATACCCCTTCAAGAGGCCTGCCTTCAGCATCAACAACTTTACCCGTAACGGGAAAAGGTGGTGGAGCTTCTAAAAGATTTTCCTCCTGTTTATTAACTGGCTTTTCTTTAATGGAAATATTATTTCCGGAAATAGTATAGGTGAATACCTGCTCTTTAAACAACATATTCAGGACTGTTATAAGGTCGGTACTTACCACATTCAAATCCACAGGCTTCATTTTGGCTAATTGTTCTTTAGCATAGATAAAGCCATACCCTGTTTGTTTTTCTATTTCGTGAAAAACATATTCTGCAGTAGAATTTTTTACAGATAAGGTAATTTTTTGGCTAAATACTTTTGCATTGGCCTGCAGGCAACAGGCAATCAATAAAATCGCAGATAGCTTCATAATCAAAAATGATTTGATGAAGGATTTTTTCCGGTGAGGAGAAAATCGTGAAAGAGCATTTTTTTGCATAATTTGCAATCGTTTTGGTTAATAAATAGTCTATACGATGTTTCGATAAAGAGTTAACTAAAACTTTGCACTGCACCGTCTGATACACGGTGCGGTTTTGTTTTAATTAAGAATTATAATTATTTTGTAACTATGATCTTTTTCCCTTCAATTTTAAAATGAACTAAATTTGTTAATTCCAGTCTTTCCAGGAACTGCGAAACATTCACATCTCTCGAAATTTTCGCCACAAAGCGATATGGTATATTGTCCTTATATTCTACGTCTACATTGTAATATTTTTCTATTTGTCGCATGATTGTTTTTATATCTGTACCAGGGAAATAAAACTGGCCATTTTTCCATGCCATTACTTCATCAATATCTGCTGAGTTGCGGATATTGATATTTCCAATATTTACCACTGCCTGCTGACCTGGCTTTAAAGCCCCGGTTTTTTGGCCAAGGCTAACGTTTACAGCTCCTTCGAGCAGGGTAACTTTTGTCTCTTTTTCATCCTCATAGGCATTGACATTAAAATGAGTGCCTAACACTTCGACAGTCATATCTTTATAGGATACATAAAAAGGCATAGAAGTATTTTTCAATACTTCAAAATAAGCTTCCCCGGTAATGACTACTTTTCTCTCTTTACCAATGAACGCAGTGGGATAAGTTACAGTGGAGGCGGTATTCAACCAGACAAGACTACCATCTGCCAAAACCAGGCGAATAGGTTTACTGCCTCTTGGCAGCGATAATGTATTATAGGTGACGGCATTTGAAGCTGAACCGGAATAAACGATTTCCCCATTAGGTTTTTTAATTACCTGTACACTGCCCTGGGTTGCCAGCGTGCCTGCACCCGTACTGTCCAAATAGACTTTTGTTCCATCGGCTAAAGTCAACATAGCCTTGTTCCCTGTTGGCGGGGCTACATCATTAACTTCTATAATATTGGTTGATGTAGATGACGCAAGATTTTTATGCGAAGTTTTATTATGTGTGAGATAATAACCCGCTATCGAAAATAATACTATGATTATTGCAGCGGCCGCCACAAATCGCTTAATCCTATTTCTAAATGGAATGAGATATGGAGATTTATATTCGGCGATGGAAAAGTTTTCCTTATCAATTTTCTTAATACCTTCCTGGATAGAAGACCAGATTTTGCTTATATCCGGATTGTCGGAACGATTACTTAAGTCAATGCTTGAAATCATATTCCAGTTTTCTCTCATCCAAATTCTTATTAATAAATCATTTTCAGGATTTAACAGCCAGCCAATAACCTGTTTTCTTTCTGAATCTGTTGATTCATTAAGAAAAAACCTATTTAATGCGGATTTGTCCATAACAAACAATCTTTCTTATATACTATTACGAAGGAATTGCCCTTGACCCCTATTCTAAAGTGCAATAAGTAAGAAAAAAATAACCAGAGGATTCAAATCAGAGTGTGAAAAAAACTCCTTTAATGAAGCTAATGCAGCAGTCATCTGATTCTCAACAGTTTTAACAGAAATGCCTAATTGCTCTGCAATTTGTTTATTAGATAAGCCACTGTGCCGGCTTAATAAATAGATTTCCTTTCTTTTTGGAGGTAATCGTTCCAGGGATTGTTCATAAAGCGATTCAAGCTGATGCAGGTTCAGCATATCGTCTGAACTACCGGGTGAAATAATTGTAGCTTCTATCAAGTTATGCGTATCTTTTTCCTGAAATCTCAATGCATCCTGCCTGAAATAATCAACCACCATTCTATAAGCAATCGTAAAAATAAACCCTTCAAAAGATTTATTGATATCAATCGTAGCCCGTTTCTCCCAAATTTTGATAAACACATTTTGGGTAATATCCTCAGCTTCGGACTTCTCCTTTATATAACCCAATATAAAATGATAAACTTTCTTGATGTATAGGTCAAACATTTGCCTGAAGGCCTCTTCATCGGCATTCCTTATTCTAATAAGCAAATCGTTCTCGCTTGTCACAAAATTCTAATTAAATCATTAACTATAAAATTAAATAATATTTCAGAATCAGGTTCAAAATCGGGAACGGGTTAAGCTCAGCAAATTGATTGGCTTTTAATTTAGAAATAACAATAAATATTAAAAGTAATGCTAAGGGCGGTACATCTTTTTCTGAATCAGTTCATAAACTGATATTAAACTTCACCTGGTTTATAAACCGCAAGATGTAGCATATAAGAAATATAATTAGTCATCCCTTAAAAACCTAATTTATCCTGACAAAAATCGGGCAAAGTTGGGTTTTAGGTTTAAGGAGATTAAAAACGGCTTGAAAATATAGAAACAAAAATACAAGTGGATTTAATTTCCACCTATTCATCATTCTTTTGAAGTTCATACCTGCGCCGGCAAGCATTACGTTGTTGTTATCCCCTTTAATTCCTTTGTAAAAATTACGGCTTAGGCGGTGGTCTTGTTTTAAATGTCCAATCTTAGGTTCAATAGCTGCTCTTCTTTTAAACCCTTTTCTTCGCTTTTGTTTTTCATACGCTGACCTTTGTTTGCCAGGTTTGTCGGGAATAATAATGCTGGTTCCTAATACCTCTTTTACGTCCCGGTATCCCCGGTCAACAAAATTATTGTTTAAGATGATACCTGTGAGCCTTTGTTGTTGTTCCAGGGCCGGCTCTAATGTTTTGCTGTCATGTACATTTTTTTCTATGTTGATTGCCCCGATAATAACACCGGTTGTTTTTGTTGTGATAATTGAAACCTTTGACCCAAACTCATATTTCTTATGTTCTTTGCCTTTGCTGATGCATTGTGTATGTGGTTCATGCAGACTGTAAATTTTATTGCTGTCTGTTTTCTTTTGATTCAATACTTTTTTAAATAGCGCAATAGTATCCTGATAGAGGCTGGGTGGGAGCTTTCGGTCCAGCTCACGAACTAATCTTCCGGCAATTGTCTTTACTTTCTTATCCGCTTTTCTTGCTTTGCCTTTATTTTTCGGATGATGCCTGAAGCGTTGATCCATAAATAATTTCTTCAGTGTACGGGTATAGCTTTGACGCAGTTCAATATCTTGCTCAGCTGCGATAGCTATACATTTATTGATAATCTTACGATGCAATTTATTGTCTGTAGGATAAGTGATGTTTTTTTCCTGTACTGTTGTGTCAGTTGTTGCATCCTGCTCCTGGCCATCTTTACCATTAATACGGATGCTCTCTTTGAAAATTAATTCTATTCCTTCTGTGCCAATTCTATTTCTGAAATGCACTAACTCGCTGGCTTCACAGGGGGCTCCGCAGGCGAATATTTTTTCGCCACTAAAATACTGGTAGTAACAATTCTCCGACCATTGTTCTACCACACTCTCATCACTTATGTTACGGATATGTTTAACCATCAGCAACGATACCATTAACCGAATGGATTTGGCCGGACGACCTTCCTCAGAATAAAGCTTTGCAAAAGCTTCTTCAAAAAGATTCCAGTCGATTTGGCTGGCTAAAATATACAAAGGGTGCTGATGGCTAAGCTGTTCTTCAAAGGTGCTATAGAAGCCAAGTTGTGATGGGGATTGTGTTTTTGCAAGCATAAAATTCTGCAAGATTTTGAACCCAAATTTCTCTTTTCCCGCAGATATTTTCAATCTTATTTATCCTCAAACTCTTGCCAATTGTGGATTACCTTGGTTTTTAAGGGACGACTAATTACCTACCGCAATTGTATTATCAGGCTGACAAATAGTATTTATATGCTCCTTGCGATCCTGCTTCTGTTTAGAAGCAGACATGGTCTTTTATCTGAATAAAAAGTATCTGAGAGCTAATAGTGATTTTTTATTTGAAAAGAATTCGGTATTCCAAAATCGATGCATTCAAAGTAATGATTATTAATCAATTAATTGGGAAAACCGCGCACAAGAATCGAACCTGAATCCAAACGTTTAGTCCCTCCAACTTAAAGTGGTCTTACCAGGACTCGAACCTGGATCTAGAGTTTAGGAAACTCCTATTCTATCCCTTGAACTATAAGACCACTTTAACTGCGGGGATAATCAAGTTGTATGCGGGCGGCAAAAATAATAGTTTCTGCCCTAAATCCTGCCTTTCTCAAAATGATTTCCCTTGACCTCAATTAGATGTTAAAATATTTTTTAGTCTTTGAAATGGCTGACACAGGGTTGTCACCCGGTCTTGTTTGCTTTGTATTGTCAAAATAAATAATAACCTATAAAATTTTTAACCATGACAAATACAGACCAATTAACAGACAGCGCAGCATTAACTCTTATTTCATCCGCAGATCTTCTCAAACACTGGCAGGGCCATCGCGGCCTCACCCGCCGGGTAATAGAAGCTTTTCCGGAAGACAAACTATTTTCTTATTCTATTGGGGGAATGAGACCTTTTGCTGAATTAGTTTATGAATTCCTGGGCATGGCTATACCCGGAGTTTCTGGTATTGCCACAGGAAAATGGCAAGAATGGGCCGATGCAAAAAAAGTAGATAACAAAAAGGATCTTCTCATGCTATGGGACCAGGCAACCGAGGGTATCGAACGCATATGGCCTACGATACCGCCGCACCGTTTTCAGGAAGAGGATGTTGCTTTCGGACAATATCCGGGCACCGGAACATCTTTCGTTTTTTACTTTATTGATAATGAAATCCATCACCGCGGACAGGGCTATGTCTATCTCCGCTCATTAGGTATTGAACCTCCTGCATTTTGGGACAGAAACTGAAGCCAGATATTATAAAAATTATGATGGATAAGCTGGCGCCAATTTAACTGGTACAATGCAAACAGTCTTTGGTAACTTTCCATCATAATTTTTTTTATGAAAAAGATCATCTCTGCGTTGCTTGCATTTTTGTTTATCCTTGCCAATGTGTGCTCGCAACCCGAAATAAAATCTAAAGCACGGCTTAACCATATTGCCGTGTACGTATACGACCTGGAGAAAAGCACAGAATTTTACAGGCAGATTGTCGGCCTCGATACTATACCTGAACCCTTTCATGATGGCCGGCATACCTGGTTCAGCATCGGTGATAAAAGCCATCTGCACCTTATAAAGGGCGCCAAATCCGGACTTTCTTATGATAAGAACAGTCATCTCTGTTTCACAGTGCCGTCGGTTGAAAAATTTATCCCGGTTCTTGACAAAAATAATGTGGAGTATGAAAATTGGCCCGGGGAGAAAAAAAGTATCACCAACCGGGTGGATGGTGTAAAACAAATATATTTTAAAGACCCGGATGGTTACTGGATCGAGATCAACGACGCCAGGGATTAATTAATGTTCTGGGAAATTGCGTGACATCAATCTTAAAAGTTTAAAGTAGCGTTTCTTTTGCTTTATTTCCTTCCTGCTTACTTCTTACTTTCCATTTGGGGATTCAAAACTCTCCAAACCTTATCTTTGCCGTCCTCCGGTAGATTATCTAACAGCCTTTCAAAATCCCGGATCTTAAATTACATCAAATGAAGTTTTATAATCTCCTGATTAAATACCGTCTCTGGATAGGAGTCATACTCATAGTATTGGGCGGATATGTCAATTTTGTCGCCGGTTTCTGGCCCGCTTTCCCTTTATATCTTATTGGACTTATACTGGTTCTGGGTCATTTCTTTTTTGGCCCGCTTCGCCTTATACAATCTTATATGGAAAGTGGAGATATGGAAGGTGCAGAAAAAGTATTGAGTTCGATACAGTTTCCCAACCTGCTTTACAAACCGATACGCTCTGTTTATTATACCCTGAAAGGCAATATCGCCATGATGAAGCAAGATTTTGACGGAGCAGAAAAAATGATGAAGAAAGGACTTGACCTGGGTATGCCAATGAAGGAAGCAGAAGGAGCAAGCCTGTTGCAAATGGGAATGCTTTCTATGCAAAAGAATGACCTTAAACAAGCAGAAAGTTATATACGGTCTGCTATCAGGAAAGGACTGCCTGATAAGGAAAATGAAGCTGCTGCTTACCTGCAAATGTGCAGCATCATGATGAATAAAAGAGAATTCCGCGCCGCCAAAGATTTTTTTAGAAAAACCAAGGCGCTAAAGCCTACTACGCCGCAGATACTGGATCAGATAAAACAAATTGAAAAATATATTTCCAGGATGCCTGGTTAATGCATGTTTATTGCTCTCTGCACAAGCATATCTTTAATGATCAAAAAAGGTTAATCCCGGAGAAGTTTCTTTTTATTGGGCATATTTTATTAAACATTAAGAAAATCCACATCTCCCTCTTTACATCCTGCCATTTTTGTTATCCTTAAATCAGAAAAATTTTTTTGCATTTTTCTAAAATTTTATTTGCCCTCAAATAATTACCTTGTACGCATTCAAACAGATTATATGAAACAACTATGTATCCTCTTTTTTCTCGGCCTTTGTATATCCGGCTATTCTCAACCGGCAGATCCTGATATTGCTATTATACCCCAGCCAGTTTCGCTAACGAGGCAGAGTGGCTCTTTTGTTCTTCCACAACAGTTATCCATATATGCAGGCAAAAATGATGAGCTTAAGAAATCAGCAACCCGCCTGGCACAAAGGATCAGGATAGTTACTGGTTATGAGGTGGTGGTCAAAGAAAGTAATGGCTCTCCATCAGATGGAATTTCCCTGCTTATCAACGCAGCAAAATCGTTTCCAAAAGAAGGATACAACCTGGAAGTAACGCCCTCAAAAATTACGCTTGAAGCAGCAGAGCCTGCCGGTATTTTTTATGGCATACAAACCCTGTTGCAATTATTGCCAAAAGAAATTGAAAGCAGCAACAAAATAGAAAAAGACAAGTGGTCCGTACCGGCGGTTACTATTAAAGATTACCCCCGTTTTGGTTGGCGGGGTTTAATGCTCGATGTGTCCCGTCATTTTTTTACAAAAGAGCAGGTGAAACAATACATTGATGATATGGTAAAATATAAATACAATGTATTACACTGGCATCTTACTGATGACCAGGGCTGGCGTATTGAAATAAAAAGTTTACCCAAACTTACATCGGTAGGTGCCTGGCGGGTTGATAAGACAGGAACTTTTGGAACTTTTTCAAAACCAGAACCCAACGAACCCCGCACCTATGGAGGATTTTATACACAGGAGGATATAAAGGAGATCGTGCAATATGCAAAAGATCGCTATGTTGAAATACTTCCTGAGATTGATGTTCCGGGCCATAGTCTTGCCGCCATTGCAGCCTATCCGGAATTAACCTGTACTCCCGGAACCTACGCTGTGAGTTCCGGTGAATCCTTTATGATATGGCCGCCGGGTGGACATTTTTATGGTTTGCTTGATAATGCCCTTTGCCCTGCCAATGAAAAAGTGTATGAATTCATGGACAAAGTATTTACCGAAGTGGCTCAACTTTTTCCTTTTGACTATATACATATGGGCGGCGATGAAACGGCCCGAAATTTCTGGGAGAAAAGTGCCGCTATCAAAGCCATGATGAAAAGGGAAAACCTGAAAAACCTGGATGAAGTGCAAAGTTATTTTGTAAAAAGAATGGGAAAGATCATTGCTTCAAAAGGAAAGAAAATGATCGGATGGGATGAAATATTACAAGGAGGGCTGGCTCCCGGTGCCGCTGTTATGAGCTGGCGGGGAATGAAAGGCGGAATTGAAGCCGCACGTATGGGCCATGAAGTAGTAATGACACCCACTGACTATGTTTATATTGATTATATGCAGGGCGATAAAATTATTGAACCACCAGTATATGCCACGCTTCGCCTAAAGAAAACCTACCAGTTTGAACCCGTGCCTGAAGGTGTCAACGCCTCGCTGATAAAAGGAGGGCAGGGAAATTTGTGGACCGAACAGGTTTACAATATGCGGCACGCACAATACATGACATGGCCCAGGGGATTTGCTATTGCAGAAGCTTTATGGTCACCGAAGGAAAAAAGAAACTGGAATGAATTTGTCCCAAGAGTAGAAAAACATTTTGACAGGCTAAATGCTGCACAGGTAAAGTATGCTCCCAGCATCTATGACCCATCCTTTGAAATAACTAAAAAAGGCAAATCCCAGATAGTTGTAAAAATGAACACCGAAATAAACGGGCTGGATATTCATTACAGCTTTGATAATTCTTTTCCTGATAATTTTTACCCCCGGTACTCGAGTCCTGTTGAAGTACCAAAGGATGCTGTAGCAATGAAAGTGATCACCTACCGGAATGGCAAACCCATTGGAAGAATGATGGTGATGAGCCGGGATGAAATGAATAAAAGAGCCGGAATAAAATAGTTGCAATTTATATACAGTTGGGTTCCAGTAAATTCATGCTTCATGTCATTGAATAAAGTAAGATTAGAGAAAAAATTTGTTGAAGAATTTGAGCGATTAAATAAAAAGCAGCAAGAGGCTGTTCAAAGGATCGACGGACCGGTGATGGTAATTGCAGGTCCCGGTACTGGTAAAACCCAGATCCTTGCCAGCCGGATTGGAAAAATTTTATTGGACACAGATGCCCTTCCCGAAAATATTCTTTGCCTCACATACACCGATGCCGGCGTGGTAGCTATGCGCAAGCGATTATTGCAATTCATCGGGCCGGATGCATATAAAGTGAATATTTACACCTTTCATGCTTTTTGCAATGATGTGATACAGGAAAATCTTTCGCTTTTTGAGAAAACGGCACTGGATCCCATTTCTGAACTGGAGAAGATAGAACTGTTTAAACAACTCATTGATTCATTTTCAAAAAATAATCCGCTAAAACGATACCGTGGCGATGTGTACTACGAGATCAAAAATCTCCAGTCTCTCTTCAGCACCATGAAGCGGGAAGGCTGGACCCCCGGTTTTATTGAAAGAAAAATTGACGAATACATCGCTGACCTTTCTAACCGCGAAGAATTTATTTATAAAAGAAAATACCGGGAATTCCAGGCCGGCGATTTGAAAAAGGATAAAATAGAAGAACAAAAAGAACGCATGGAAAAATTGCGGGCTGCCGTGCTGGAGTTTGATAATTTTCAACAACTGATGCGTAAACGCAACCGCTACGATTTTGATGACATGATCAACTGGGTGATCAAAGCATTTGAAGAAAATAAAAATTTACTGGCTGGTTACCAGGAAAAATATCAATATATTTTGGTGGATGAATACCAGGATACAAGCGGTACACAAAACCGCATTGTGGAATTGCTCATTAATTATTGGGACAAACCAAATGTATTTGTTGTAGGGGATGATGACCAGAGTATCTATCGTTTCCAGGGAGCAAGCGTGGAAAACATGCTTAGCTTTGCCGATAGTTATAAGGATTCACTTCTCACCGTGGTATTAACCAATAACTATCGTTCTACACAGCCTATCCTGGATGTTTCCAAAACCCTGATCAATCGTAATGAGGAACGTTTGGTAAAACAGATACCTAATTTAAGTAAGGAACTAATCTCCTCCAATCAGCTGATCAATCAATTATTGCATACGCCTGTAATCACAGAATATGAAAACCAGCAACAGGAAATGATCGCCATTACCCTGCAGCTCCAAGCCCTGGTAAAAAGAGGAATACCCCCCGGAAAAATAGGTGTCATTTATAAGGAAAATAAATTTGGGGAAGAACTAACAAAATATTGCAAGCTGCTTCATATTCCTGTGTACAGTAAACGCAAGCAGAATATCCTGGAAATTCCCCTGGCGCAAAAGATCATCCTTTTATTTCGCTACCTGGCAGCAGAGCATGATACACCGTATGGTGGCGATGAAATGCTTTTTGAAATTCTTCATTTCGATTGGTTTCAAATACCTGCCATTGAAATTGCCAAGTTGAGTATTGAAACAGCCGAACGAAAATTTTCAGAAAACAAAACTTCAATACGCAGGTTATTATCAGAAAAATCATTGGCTCCTGCCAGGGACCTGTTCAGCATTCCTGTTAATGCATCCCTGAAAAAAGCAAGCACAACCATTGAAAAACTCATCACGGACGTTCCCAATGTTACGCTCCAGATGCTTTTTGAAAATGTGATCAGGGAAGCAGGAGTACTTAGCCATGTAATGCAAAGTTCCGACAGGCTTTGGCTGATGCAGGTAATATCAGGTTTGTTTGAATTTATTAAAGACGAAACACACCGGCAGCCCTTGCTTTCTTTGCAGGAACTGGTAAACATTATTGACCTGATGGAAAAGGAAGAATTACCCCTGCCCCTTGTGCAGGTAAGTGGCAGCGATAAAGGTATTAACCTGCTTACAGCACATGGCTCCAAAGGGCTGGAATTTGAATATGTTTTTTTTGCCGGGTGTAATGCCTCGTATTGGGAAAAAAAGCGAAAACCTGGTGGTGGATATAGTTTACCTGACACCATGTTTACCTCACAACCAAAGCAGGGTGACGATGAAGAATTGCGTCGTTTATTTTACGTAGCGCTTACCAGGGCCGAACAACACCTGTATATATCGTTTAGTAAATATAAAAATGATGGTAAGGATCTGGAACCCTCTATGTTTATTGCAGAGATACAGGATCTTCATCCCGAATTAAAGACAATAAGTGGTGAGGTCAATGAGGAAGATTTGTTTACATTTTCATCGTTACAGTTTTCCGCCGCCTCACCGGAAATTGAAAAAATGGAGGAAGATTTTATCAGCCGCCTGCTTGAAAAATTTTCGATGAATGTAACAGCACTCAACAATTATTTAAAATGCCCCCTGGAGTTCTATTTTAAAAACCTGGTTCGTATTCCTTCTCCAAAAAATGAAGCGACCGAATTTGGCTCTTCGGTTCACTATGCACTGGAGCAATTATTCCGGAAAATGCAGGATGGGGGTCAAAATCAATTTTCATCCAAGGGTGAATTTATTGCCGATTTTGAATGGTATATGCATCGCCATCGGGAAAGCTTTACAAAAGAACAATTTGAAAGAAGATTGGAATACGGTCACGATATGTTGGGTAATTATTATGACAAATACATCAACAGCTTTAATAAAATTGTTGCAATAGAGCGAAACATTCGTAACATAGTGGTGAAAGAGGTTCCGCTAAAAGGGAAATTAGACAAGCTGGAGTTTGAAGGGAAACAGGTCATTGTAGTTGATTATAAAACCGGGGATCCGGATAAGGCCGCTACTAAATTAAAAGCGCCTCATGAAAAAGATCCAAATGGCGGAGATTACTGGCGCCAGGCCGTTTTTTACAAAATTCTTATAGACAATTATGCAGCTAAAGACTGGCAGGTGATCAGTACTGAATTTGATTTTATAGAGCCTGATAAAAAGAAAAATTACCGCAAACAAAAAGTTCTCATTACGCCGGCTGATATTACAACTGTAACAGAACAAATTGTATTGACATGGAATAAAATACAGGCCCGCGATTTTTATACCGGTTGTGGTAAGGAAGATTGTCATTGGTGTAATTTTGTAAAGACCAACAACCTGGCTATTGCATTACATGAGTTAGAGGAAGAAACGGAATACCCCGAATAACGCAGCAGGTAAATGATTAACACGATTTTGGTTGCTTACAGGTTAAAGCTATAAAGAGAAATAGCCTAAACATCCTAAGTTTGCACCCTGTTTATGCAACTGAAATCTTTAATATCAATTATTGCTGTTTGTCTTATAGCAGCTACAAGCATGGTTACCGGCCCGGGTTGCGCTACTATTATTCCGCCTGAAGGCGGACCCAGGGATAGCTTGCCGCCTGTTTTGCGCAAAGCATCTCCCCGGGATTCAACCCGCAATTTTACCGGCAAAACCATTACACTTGTTTTTGATGAATACGTAGATGCAGACAATTATCAGAAAGAAATGATCGTTTCTCCGGTGCCTGCCAACACACCTTTTGTAAACCGAAAGTTAAATACAGTAACCATTAAACTAAGAGATACTCTTGAAGCCAATACCACTTATACTGTAGATTTTGGTAAAACCATTAAAGATGTAAATGAAGGCAATATTTTAAATAATTTTTCTTATACATTCACTACAGGCTCCTATTTTGATTCGCTTGGGTTCCGCGGTAACGTAGTACTGGCTGAAACAGGCGAAACAGACTCTACCCTTACCATTCTTTTGCATACAACCAACGTGGACTCTGCTCTTGTAAAACAAAAACCCAGGTATATAGCAAAAACCGATGGCACCGGAAA
>JBGTNK010000018.1:0-2007 GCA_041743125.1 Chitinophagaceae bacterium | reverse complement strand
TAAGATCATTACTATGGACCTGATGGAAATGGGAGGAACGATCATTGCGCAGAAAGATGCCTTCCTGTGTGCGGCTAAGGGAGTAAGTGTGGGTATTCATTTTCAGCGCAGGCTGGGCACGGGCATATTCGGAGGTGAAGGGTTTATTATGCAAAAAATTGAAGGTGACGGATTTGCTTTTATGCATGCCGGCGGGTATGTAATAGAAAAAGAATTGAAACAAGGCGAAGTATTAAAAGTAGATACAGGCTGCGTGGTAGCCTATATGCCTACAATTGATTTTGATATCGAATTCGTTCGGGGCATAAAAAATTTAGTGTTTGGTGGCGAAGGATTATTTTTTGCCAGGTTGACAGGTCCTGGTAAAGTGTGGATACAATCATTACCTATCAGCAGGCTGGCCAGCCGCATAGTTGCATACGGTACTTACCATCGAAAAGAAGAAGGGAGTGTATTAGGAGGATTAGGAAATTTGTTTGACGGGAGGGAATAACATTACCGACTTAACTGACTAATTCTTTTGTAAATTTTCGATATCTCCCAAATACTGGTGCCGGCCACTTGCTTTTTTATTTCTGATCAGGTCATCATAGCTTATGAAATGTACAGGAAGGGCATCAATGAGAGTTGTTTTTTTATTAGGATAACATTCTTCGAAATTTACTCCATCAATCGAAGTAAGCAAATCAATACGTAATGGAGGATGGCCTAATTGAACGATCAAACCTTCAGTGCTGAGATCTTTTTCTAATATCCCCAACGAACCAAACCCAAATTCCCCTATTGCCTTAACAATTTTGAAAGCATTGTCCGGGGTAGGTAATAACCAGATGTCAAGATCACTGGTATATCTGGGATGGCCATGAAAACCTACGGCATATCCCCCGACAATCATATATAATACATCATTTTTGTTTAATAATTCTACAAACTCTCTGAAGTCGGGGCTGAACATCGGTGTATTTGAATTTGATATACTGTTGACGAAGTAGTTCAATAGCTGCTAATCTTTCATTAGCGGGTTTTGATTGCCAGTATGGAAGGCTGGAAGATTTATCTTTCAATTGCCTGATCATGACTGCTTTTTCCATAGCTTAAATTTACAATAATAATAGGTATAAAAAGAAACGCCATTCTCCATAGAATGACGTTTCCATTTTATGAATTTTATTTATCTAAAAAGCTTTTTTCTCCACTTTCTTTCCATCCGTATCAAGTTCAATAATTTCATAACCCAATTTCTCAAGACCCGGTAAAATCTTTGCTTTATCTCCCACAACCAGCACATTCATTTTGTCTGTGCGCAGCCACTTCCTGGATAAGGCATCCAGGTCGGCACTGGTCATGTTCTTAATGATATTATTTTGTTGATCTACATAATCAGCAGGCAGATTATTTTTAAGTATGTTGCCAATGAAGCCGGCTTTCTGAATACCGGTTTCATAACGCAAGGCATCCCGCTGGCCAATGGCGCTTTTCATAAATGCTAATTCTTCATCTTTAATTCCCTTTTCTGCATATTCTTTTAATTCCCTTATTATTTCAATCATAGCACTATCAGTAACATTACTCCGGATGCCCGTTTTGAATTCAAATTCGCCGGTATGCTTGTTGCCGCTAAAACCGCTCCCGGCTCCGTAGGTCCATCCTTTATTTTCACGAAGATTCAGATTCAACCGGCTGTTGAAGGCACCTCCTAATGCATAATTCATTAAACCGGTCTTGAAATACTCACCGGTAGCGTCGTACATTAGTCCAGTTACATATCCAACCCGGAATTCAGTCTGTGCGGATTTAGGTACATCCACCAGGTAGATCTTTGTTTTATCAACCGCGGGAGCTGCAGCCACAGAAGGAATAGTAATTTTTTTGTCAGGCAAATTATTCAGAAATGATAGTTTAGGTAAAATTTCTTCTTCAGTTATATCGCCTACTACGACAACTTCTGCATCCCGGGAAGTCATATAGTTATCATAATACCATTGCATATCCGCCAGCTTGAATTTT
>JBGTNK010000017.1:0-86336 GCA_041743125.1 Chitinophagaceae bacterium | reverse complement strand
AAATTGCTTTGGGTGATAAAAGGGATTTATTGGGTAATTGTATTTTCGCTTCTGCACCCCATCATATCTTTTGGAAAAATATGATTGATGACCTGCAAAAAAACCCACCCCTGGTAAAACATTATATGGAGGTATTAGGTGCAACCGGCCCCTTCTTTTTGACCAGGATATTTGAAGAAGGCAGTTATTCTGATGCCTTCCTGCCCGACCGGATCCTGTTTCACCCGCCTACACCCGGTAACAGAAGAAATTATATTAATATAATTCAAAATGGAATTTCAGAAGGCATTCATCATGTAAGCGGAACCTGGCTGGAAAAAACACTGTTCTCGAGGACAAAAAATTTATTATACAGGTTGGTCGGCAGACTTGATTATGTGTAAAAACGTTTTTCCGGTGAATAGTATTCAAAACGAATTTCTGCTTTCCTTTATACATAGTTCCTGTATTGAATAATAATTAATTCATAATTATTCTTTCCTGGTAAACATCGAAGATTTTAATTTGGTTACTAAGAAAATTGTAATTCACTTTTTCTTTGTGAATAGATAAACTCATTTTTTCAATAGATCGTTTGGCGACAACTATTGTTTAATAAATGCATTATCTTAACGGGAAGCATTATTAAAAATTATCGCTTTAAAAAAATTTCAGATGGAGTTTGTTGATTATTATAAGGTGTTAGGCATTTCAAAAACAGCAACGCAGGACGAAATAAAAAAAGCGTATCGCAAACTGGCCCGTAAAATGCACCCGGATCTGAATCCCAATGATAAGGAAGCCCATAAAAAATTTCAACAAATCAATGAAGCCAATGAAGTTTTAAGCGACCCGGAAAAAAGAAAGAAATACGATCAGTACGGCAAGGATTGGCAGCAGGCCGACCAGTTTGAGCAGGCTCGTCAGTCGGGAGCATCCGGCCGGCAATCCTACCCGGGAGGTCATAACCCGTTTTCCGGCGATGACGGGGGGGCCTTTTCAGAATTTTTTGAATCCATGTTTGGCGGCTCCGGAGGTGGAAGACAGCAGACCCGTTTCAGGGGGCAAGATTACCAGGCTACGTTGCAACTTAGCTTACAGGATGCGTATAAAACCCACCAGCAAACGCTGACGGTCAATGGGAAAAACATCAGGATCACCATACCCGCCGGGGTAGAGAACGGGCAGGTGATCAAATTAAAGGGATATGGCGCACCGGGAGTTAACGGAGGGCCTGCCGGCGATCTTTATATCACGTTTACCATTCCTGACCATCCGGTTTTTAAAAGGGTAGGTAACGACCTGCATTCTACATCCTTGATCGATTTGTATACCGCGGTATTGGGCGGGGAGGCCTTGGTAGATACATTTAGCGGGAAAGTAAAACTGCAGGTACCAGCAGGCACCCAAAACGGAACCCGGGTCAGGTTAAAAGGAAAAGGATTTCCTGTTTACAAAGCTGAAGGACAGTTTGGTGACCACTATGTCAATTACCAGGTCTCGATACCGGTGGAGCTGACACCTGAACAAAAGAAACTATTCACCGAATTATCCAATACTTCACCCAAAAAATAATGCTATGCTAAATGAAGAGAGGATACCAGCCAGGGAATTTTGCCATTCGCATAATGTAGAAATATCTTTTATTCACTCCTTGTGCGAATCCGGGTTGCTAGAGATCACCACCGAGGAGGAGAATATATTTATATACCAGGAACAATTGCCTGACCTGGAAAGGTGGGTTCAATTTTATTATGAGATGGATATTAACCTGGAAGGGATAGAAGCTATCAACCACTTGCTGCATCAAATAAAGACCATGCAACAGGAAATGAAGGAGCTGAAAAGCAGGTTGGGATTGTATGAATAATTTTACATGGATAGCCTTTCCTAAAGAGACAGGAAAAATTTTCTGACATCAACTTCTTTCAATGCAGTGGTATTACCTGGCTTTGATACAGGTTATTATTACTCATTTGTTTCATCTTGTTTTTTCGGGGCCCCCCCTGGCTTTTTCTCTGGTTTGCGTTGACGGATAAAGGTCGCTGATGGCCTGCTCATAATTCTTTGAACCTTCTCGTCCGGCATTTCTGGAATATTGGATGAGGCACGTAAACTGGCCCTTAAATCCGCTAATGCTTCCTTTGTTGTCATTTATAAGTTTGTTTAACTATAAGTAAAAATCAACCACTAGTTCTTTTGTTGGCCGGCTCTGGTTATACTATCATAAAAAAAAGTTGCCGGATATAAAAGTAAATTTTTTCCCCCTTGTTTTTTTAAAAAATTACTTTTTGTCTGGATACAAAAAGTAACAAAAAAATCATGGCAAACCAGAAGAGATTGCCATTGTGTTGTGATTTGCTTTCAAATTAAAATGTAGCTTAGCTCTTTCACATCGCAATGGGCCTGGATGTTGTACAGGTGGCGGTTGTGATTTGCTTTCAAATTAAAATGTAGCTTAGCTCTTTCACATCATCCCTTTTTCGTAATCAGGGCCGTATTTTGTTGTGATTTGCTTTCAAATTAAAATGTAGCTTAGCTCTTTCACATCTCGGGCATACTTTTCAAGTTTGTGTATTCGGTTGTGATTTGCTTTCAAATTAAAATGTAGCTTAGCTCTTTCACATCAAATCAATTGATCTTACTAACATCAAAACAGTTGTGATTTGCTTTCAAATTAAAATGTAGCTTAGCTCTTTCACATCAGGAGACATCGATACAAGAGCGCCAAGAATGTTGTGATTTGCTTTCAAATTAAAATGTAGCTTAGCTCTTTCACATCCACAAGGTTTGCATCTCCATCATCCCCGTCGTTGTGATTTGCTTTCAAATTAAAATGTAGCTTAGCTCTTTCACATCTCTGACATAATTCTATTTCGGTAACGAACGGTTGTGATTTGCTTTCAAATTAAAATGTAGCTTAGCTCTTTCACATCTTGTTAAGTTATTCTACAGTGACATTTGCGGTTGTGATTTGCTTTCAAATTAAAATGTAGCTTAGCTCTTTCACATCCATAGCTTTAATAGCTTTATTATACATACGGTTGTGATTTGCTTTCAAATTAAAATGTAGCTTAGCTCTTTCACATCTCCGACAATTGGGCCATTGTTCGGAAGTTAGTTGTGATTTGCTTTCAAATTAAAATGTAGCTTAGCTCTTTCACATCGCCTCTTTTTAGACAATGCCGAAAATTCAGGTTGTGATTTGCTTTCAAATTAAAATGTAGCTTAGCTCTTTCACATCATCCAATAGGCGTGACCAGGGGGGTGGTCGTTGTGATTTGCTTTCAAATTAAAATGTAGCTTAGCTCTTTCACATCCGTATCTCCATCATCAGCATCATAGGCCTGTTGTGATTTGCTTTCAAATTAAAATGTAGCTTAGCTCTTTCACATCTCCAGTTCATAGGCCAGGCTGTCCCTGCTAGTTGTGATTTGCTTTCAAATTAAAATGTAGCTTAGCTCTTTCACATCCAGAGGCCGGGAATAGACCGGGACCATCCAGTTGTGATTTGCTTTCAAATTAAAATGTAGCTTAGCTCTTTCACATCTTAAAAGTTTGTAAGCAATGCCGGCACCGAGTTGTGATTTGCTTTCAAATTAAAATGTAGCTTAGCTCTTTCACATCGGGAAGGAAATCATTCTGTGAACCTGCTCTGTTGTGATTTGCTTTCAAATTAAAATGTAGCTTAGCTCTTTCACATCCATGGTTATATTATTGCTTCCTAAGGCATAGTTGTGATTTGCTTTCAAATTAAAATGTAGCTTAGCTCTTTCACATCTATTTTTCTTTCTGGTCATGTGGTAATTCTGTTGTGATTTGCTTTCAAATTAAAATGTAGCTTAGCTCTTTCACATCAAATCAATTGATCTTACCAATATCAAAACCGTTGTGATTTGCTTTCAAATTAAAATGTAGCTTAGCTCTTTCACATCATATCAGAGGCCGCATTTTGTGCCACAGTGTTGTGATTTGCTTTCAAATTAAAATGTAGCTTAGCTCTTTCACATCATGGGAGCGGGAAGGGGATGCCTGTATTTCGTTGTGATTTGCTTTCAAATTAAAATGTAGCTTAGCTCTTTCACATCTCATATCAAATGTAACAAAATGATCACCTGTTGTGATTTGCTTTCAAATTAAAATGTAGCTTAGCTCTTTCACATCCAGGTTTAGGAGGAAACCGCAAACTTTGGGTTGTGATTTGCTTTCAAATTAAAATGTAGCTTAGCTCTTTCACATCAAAACAAGGTGTGCCAAATTAATAAAGAGCGTTGTGATTTGCTTTCAAATTAAAATGTAGCTTAGCTCTTTCACATCTATCCGCAACTTTTTGCAATTTATCCAGGTGTTGTGATTTGCTTTCAAATTAAAATGTAGCTTAGCTCTTTCACATCATTTTCCTGCACCACATCAAAAACTATTGTGTTGTGATTTGCTTTCAAATTAAAATGTAGCTTAGCTCTTTCACATCTGCTAGAGGTAAGGGTTCTAATGCTGCAGGTTGTGATTTGCTTTCAAATTAAAATGTAGCTTAGCTCTTTCACATCCCTCAGGAAAAAATGGCTCCTATCGCTGCGGTTGTGATTTGCTTTCAAATTAAAATGTAGCTTAGCTCTTTCACATCAAGGGAAAAGACATTGCCGAAGCAAACCGGTTGTGATTTGCTTTCAAATTAAAATGTAGCTTAGCTCTTTCACATCCTTTCCATACTTCGCTACCTGCCGAGCCAAGTTGTGATTTGCTTTCAAATTAAAATGTAGCTTAGCTCTTTCACATCCCTCGAGTATCGGGGGCTTCTCTATAACCTGTTGTGATTTGCTTTCAAATTAAAATGTAGCTTAGCTCTTTCACATCTCAAAGAAAAGTAGGGATTACGCTAAAATAGTTGTGATTTGCTTTCAAATTAAAATGTAGCTTAGCTCTTTCACATCAGGGGACCAGCTTTATGGTATGTCGCCTTTGTTGTGATTTGCTTTCAAATTAAAATGTAGCTTAGCTCTTTCACATCACAGACAAAACATATAGCACCAGTATTTCGGTTGTGATTTGCTTTCAAATTAAAATGTAGCTTAGCTCTTTCACATCGCGGGTTTTGACGCGGATGCAACGAACTATGTTGTGATTTGCTTTCAAATTAAAATGTAGCTTAGCTCTTTCACATCACGGAAGGACCATCCAGACGCGCGACGTGGTTGTGATTTGCTTTCAAATTAAAATGTAGCTTAGCTCTTTCACATCGTTTTTGCAGTGTTTAGATTGATTACTCCAGTTGTGATTTGCTTTCAAATTAAAATGTAGCTTAGCTCTTTCACATCAACACAGGTAACATCATGGCGCAAGCCGATGTTGTGATTTGCTTTCAAATTAAAATGTAGCTTAGCTCTTTCACATCCCGGTAAGTGTGCTTAGCACTTGTGCTGCTGTTGTGATTTGCTTTCAAATTAAAATGTAGCTTAGCTCTTTCACATCACGGAAAGACCATCCAGAGGCCCGCCGTGGTTGTGATTTGCTTTCAAATTAAAATGTAGCTTAGCTCTTTCACATCTTGGAAGTCCGAGGTAATCCTCGAGAATAGGTTGTGATTTGCTTTCAAATTAAAATGTAGCTTAGCTCTTTCACATCGCAGTGATTTTTTTCAGGATATAAAAGGTGTTGTGATTTGCTTTCAAATTAAAATGTAGCTTAGCTCTTTCACATCGCGCAATGAATTAGCAGCATCATCTGCCAAGTTGTGATTTGCTTTCAAATTAAAATGTAGCTTAGCTCTTTCACATCAGGAAGCGGGTAAAGGCCTGATTTTAAATTATTTGAGCTGAGTTTTACAATGAAAAAAATGGGTTTCCGGACCCATTTTTTTATTCCTGTGTTGGAAATGGTTTTGGCTACCATTAGTCAACAGGTTAGAAAAGTTCTAATTGTTGTACGGTATCCGGCGTATCTACCAGGTCGTGTCCTCTAAAAATCTCCATCATGCCAAACTGTTTATCTGTAATACACATAATACCTACATGACCTTTAGGAGGTAGAATGCTTTTTATTCTTTTAATATGCACGTCTGCATTTTCCCGGCTTGCACAATGGCGCAGGTAAATGCTGAACTGAAACATATTAAAGCCGTCGGCGATGATGTCTTTGCGAAACCGGGCATATATCTTCCGTTCTTTTTTCGTTTCAGTAGGAAGATCAAAAAAAACTAATACCCACATAATTCGGTATGCATTAAATCTTTCAAACATAGTTAAATGCTTTCTTCCTGTTCCGGCTCATTTACCGGAGTCACCATTGTGCTTTTTTATAATTCAGGATATAAAATTTTGCGGCTCTTTCCTTCAAAACATTTTGCCAGGGAGGCAGTAGTTCTTTGCACTGCATTCATCAGTGGGCTTTTTTGCCCATCCACTGTTACATCCATCGAAGGTATTTGAAGCAATGACTTTTTCATGCCAGGCGTCATCTCCAGGAATTTTCCGTTACCACGAATGATCTGGCAAATCACTTTGTCAACAAATGGCCGGTATGGTTCCATAATATCATCGGCAAGGCAATAAGCATTGTATTGATTTCGGTGATGGATGCCCAAGGTTGGTAATAAACCCGATGCAGTGAGACCTCTTGCTACAATCGCCCTTAAGATGGCATACCCATAGTTCAGTAAATTATTAGGGGGAGGGCCGTATCGTTCTCTGCGGAATTCAAGAAAATCAGGAAATATTCTTTTCCAGTAATAAGCGGCTGCTCTTGCTTCATGATTTTCACTGTCACCACTTTTTACTTCTCTAGCATAAGTAAGGAGTAATTTATTTTCTTCACGTTGCAGTTCAAGCAAAGCAGCCTGGTTCTCTATTTTGCAACTCACAGTTTGTTGCCACAACTGTTTTTTCAACGGAACAGTTGCCTCTAACTGTGCCTGGAATTTCTGGCTTTGCAGAGTATGCCCGTCAAGACTCAGCCACATACCGGTAGGGTGGTGGGTATGATCACAGGTAATGATCGCCGTATTGTTAGCTAATAGTTTAGCCAATAAAGCCTGCGTAATGGTAATTTGCTGGTGATCTAAAATAATTAAACCAATATCCTCTATTGGTGATGATTTACATTCATTGTTATCATGCATTTCAATAACAAGCTGTTCATTGACTGTTTTAAGATAGGCTGGATTGCCAAAGTAAAGAGTTCGCTTTATCACAGAAAGGTGGATTTCAATAATAAAACGAAGAAAATTTCTATTTATTATTTATTTTGAAAGTGAGATATTACCTAGCTTGTCTACATTTATTTTAATACAAACCTCTTTTATTGAAATTCTATCAATCGAGAATTCTAATTTATTGAGCTGAGTGAATTCAACTTTGTCAACAATGGATTTTGCTATAGCATTTGGCAGTGCATATAATCGACTACCTGAAAAGCTAATAATCTTATATAACCTATTCAATTGATCTCCATTCAAATCTCTGAAATTCATTTGATTGATATTTTTTCGTTCCTCTTCTGTAGGTACATAAACCAAATCATTCGGAGAAAGATACATTATTAGTTTATGACCAGACTCATTGATATCAGGTGTCGGACTTAAATATTGTTTCTGTCTTTCGATTACAATATTCAAGGGGATAGTTTCAAATATCCTTTTTCCTGCTTCATTCCCATATATGGCGAAGAAAAGATTCGTGCCCTTAGCTGCTTCAACGTATTTATCTTTTTTATTGCCAGTTTGTCCAATTCTGAATTTATTACCCTTGGGTTCATAAGTACGCACTTTATAAATAGAATGGTGTGGTTTACCCCCATTCAATTCTTGTATGTGCTTATTCAATACATCTATTCCATCAGAAGAAAATGCCAGGTCCGGATGTTCTATAATTTTGCCATTGTTTTCTTCATGAAATTTTGAAAGATGGTTTAGGAGTATTTTTTTAATACCAGTGTCAGAGATGCTTTCTATTTTAGATGAGTTAAAACTTTCATCTAGTTTTACTCTTGAGGCTACATTTTCTTTATTCCAATAATAGATTTCAATCTTAGAGATATCGATATTGTTCCATAGATTATTTTTGTCTTTGAAGAACTTTATTATTTTTTTCTTGTCGGTATTTTCTGTCACCATTTTTTTAATCTGTTCTCTTAGCTCTTTATTAATAATCATATCCCAATTATCCAAAGCAGCCGACAGTGGAACTGTTTTTTTTAACTTCAAATGCAAGAGTCCTGAAACAGTATCCTTGTGCATTGGTTTCCTGATTGCCCAATTATTTCCTTTAATTTGTTTTTTAAATTTCTTGACTGGCTCGCCATTTTCGTCTTTTTCCCATGTACGATAATGATTAACTGTTTTGTTGATTACTCGCAGATTTTGTTTAAAACTCACGACTATTCCATTCAACGTTTCTCTTGTTTCTTGTGTGAATGTATCCCAAGGTTTATGGAATTCTTTAGGAACTTTTCGCATTTGTCCATTAACTATTACTTCTTCCATTTTACGAAGCCTTGAAACGAGGCTATAGTTCTTTCTTTCAGAATTAATGGAATTTAAGTAATTGATATGCTCCTTTGTTATACATGCAATTACAATGGCGTCTAAAGCATGGTGACGATGGTCAATTCTTTTTTTGCTAAATCCCTTTTGAAGTTCCAAAGGAACTTGCGGTAAAAACTTTTTGGTTGTTATGTTGATATCGCCGAATTTTTTGCTTTGAGTAAGTTCGTTTAAGCGAATAAATCGGGGTGTGATTAATTCAGTCCAGATATGTTCAAGTCCCCAATCTTGTTTCATGTGGGCGGTTATGGCTCCAGTTACAGGAATTATCTTTTTTGATATAACTTCCTGCTCATTATCTTGTCTTACTATATTACTTAAAAGATTTTTTACAACCTTGCTTATATATCGACTATCATTCATTTGCCTTTCTATAAATCCTTCCGGAATCTCTTCCGTCAATAGTTTTTTCATCTTGCTGCGACTTTTGGCAAAATTTCGTTTTATTAAATCTTCATATGCCTCTGGTGAAAGCAATGATATTTCTTTTCCAAAATTTAATGCTACTTTAGATCCTCCTTTTTTTCTAATGTATTCGTATGCCGTCATATTCCCTTTATCTCCGTTTACTTCAGTTTCACAAATTATTTTGTTGCTCAATGAATCATCGAAATATCTTGATTGAGGGATAATGTGTTCAATATCATATGCTCTTGTAAATAGTTTGCTCAAAGGAATCAAATTGCCGGTATAAGGAGAGTGATATCCTTGTTGTAGCCAAAGTTTATACTTTTTTAAATCTTCAGACGCAGGAACTGCCTGTTTTAAAATTCTTGTAATATCATCTGGTATTTTTCCATATTCAGCACTTAATACACCTTCTTCATAAATTTTTAATATTTCCTGTTGCATTGGAGAATAAGGGCGAACATTCTCGGTATCATCGTCGTTCATTAATTCAACAAGTAAAGCCTTGATACGTAGATTGGTGTTTTCATTCTCATTTATCTGGTTGGTCATTTGCTTCCGCTTTTCGGCAGGATTTTTCATTTCCCTTCCTAACTCCAAATGTATTTCATCAAAAAAGTTTTCACTTCCGTTGCCAAAGTTTGTCCATATATCTTTGACCACACGCAATGTTTCCCTTATTACTTGCTCTACTATGGGATTACGCAAGGAATGCTGCCTGAAAGACTTTAAATAACACTCAATGTCTCCAGGGGTTTTCCATTGAAGCGCATCACTGTCTTCAGAATGTTTGCCATAAACAATATAGGAGGCCAGGAAATGCTCCAATCCTTTATAGGCTTCAGTTTCTCCACTTGAAAATGTTTCGAGTCTTTCAAGTAAGGATGTATTTATAGCTTTGCCTTTTTCCCGGTCTTCTTCCTTAATATTTTCGTTTTTGGTTTTAAGGTTTCCAATAAGTGTTTGAATATTTTTTTGATAATTTTCGACGTTGTTAATTACTACTGCCTCATCCCAATATGGCCCTATTCGCATCAGGGGTAATAATTTTTTTATGGCTTTGGCCGAATATGCGCCATACTCTTTTTCGATCCGTGGAAATTTTTTGAATTGTTCAATAAAATCGTCTTCCAATCCATTTTTAGATGCAAAAGTTTTCAGAGCTTTTACAATATCATTTTTATCATCCACTGAGTATAATATATGCCACAATGCTTCTTCTTTTTCCTTAGTTAGAAATCCTGCAGGGATATTTTTTGTTTTCTTTAACCTAGACGTAATTAATGTTCTGGTTTCATTGCAGGGGTAGGTTTTGTCTTCCACGTAATTCCAGCGGTAATTATCTGCGTTTTTGATTTTAAAATATTTTAACAATGTCTTTTGATCAATTTCTTTTCTTTCATTCAACCATTCAAACAGTTTTGTATAATCTTCCTCTTTGTTTAAATTTAGATCGGTTGCGTTTATATCATCCGGAGTTTCCTTTTTGTAGATCTTAATATTTTGGATAAACTGCCACAGCCTGAATTCCTGAAACAGGGGGTGTGATTTTGCTATGCCTTTTAGTGGTACTGACCGTAATTTGTCATCCTTATCTTTATATTTTCTTAATTCAAATTTGCAGTTACTGATGAGGGACTTCTTGCTTTTTAACGGCCGTTGATAAAAAATAATGTCATTTACAAACAAATATATAAAATCCCTTTTGACAATACTGTTCTTATGTGGCTCATTATAAGGATACAATTCTTCTAAACATGCATTATATAAATTTTCATCTTTAAGTTCGGGATGGAAGTGTTGTTGTTTTTTTAGAATATCTTCAAGTTCAGCTTTATAATACTTTCGTTCTATTACCCTTATTAATTTTCCCTTTATCTTTTGATTGGGTTTTTGAAGGAGTGAATCATAAATATATTCTCCAACATGTTTATGGCTCTTGTCAATATCATACTCTGTTTTCTTTTTTACCAAAGTCCAGTCATCTTCTGCTGGGGATCGAAAAGAGCGTTTTTCTTTGCCGTCCTTATCAGTTTTTACACTACCATCATCATTTAAATCTGTAGTAACAATAAATTCTTTGATTTTGCCAATCCAATCCAACGGAATTTTGCTTGGTCTCCTGTATATCCATCCATTTTCAAGATGCACATTATACCATATTTCATCTCTACTTTTTCTGTCGCCACTATCTATCACGTCTAAAACCTTTAAAGAATAAAATTCTACCAATTTATTAGGCGTTTCCTCTTCTTCCTCTTCTCGTAATTGATAATAACCTCGCTTTTGATTGAAATGCAGTAATAACCAGGCCAGCTCTTCTTTGGCGATTTCTTGTTTTAGACTTTTCTTGCGGAGATAATAAATAGTCCAGTCATAAGGGACCTTCTTGCCATTCTCTAATAATTGGGGTTGATTCATCCGAAAGTCATATAACATTTCTTCAAAAGAGTTTTTAAAAATGAAATCCGATTTTTTTCTTTCTGAATTGAAAACGTAAGCAAGCTTTGGCTCTGTTTCTGGAATAAACTGTCCTAATCGTTTTTTAAAATCTATATGTTTTACATAATGCTCAGGTAAAAAATTAAGAATGTTCAATACCCTGTGTAATCTTTCTCGACGTAACAAAAATCTTTCCCGTAATCTTCGTATTCCTCTATGACTGGTACGTTCAGCTGTTTGGGATATTGATTGTCCACTATCAAATTTTCCTAAAATATCCTGGGACATTGGTAATATTCGGCATCCTGCACCCAAAATATTACCTGTTTTTTTATTATCATTTTTTTCGATTAACGCCCACCCAATTGAATTAGTACCTAAATCCAGACCTAAAATTTTTTTATTCATTTTTATATTTTTAAATATTATGAGAGTATCTTCACTTCTAATTTGAAAGCAAATCACAATAAGGATTATTCCGTTGTGTAAACATTTAAAGCGGCGCAAGTCGCTTTTTTTTATTTTTTAAGTAATCCTCAAGTTTTCGAAAAGTTCCTTGCCATTAATCAGAGAGAATTATTCAAGTTTTCGGGAGTAGGGGAAAGTTGTTGAATTGTTACCAATATACACATTTCTTTAAAACAACAAAATTGAGTATTCGTAATAAGAGTTATTACTTAACAGATTGCAAGTATGGCCAGGTGTATCAGTAATTATAATTTTCCTGAGATTACATTATGCCATATCATTTAACTTTTTTTACTTCTTCACTCCTTCATAACTTTAGCATCCGGTTTAGTATAATTCGGTTATTTTCTTAAATGATATCCAATTAAAAAATAAATTATGGAATTTACAGACGCAACAATAAAGGAAGTGGATGAAGTGATGCAGAAATCATGGAAAGCTTTTCATGCTTACCGTAAGCTTTCAATAAAACAGCGGGCCGCTTTTATGCGGGCCATAGCGAAAGGATTAGATGTAGCAGGCGAGGAGCTGATAAACGTGACCATGCAGGAAACTAATTTGCCGGAAGCCAGGTTAAAAAATGAAAAAACCAGAACGGTTTTTCAATTAAACAGCTATGCCGATGCCTGTGAAAGAGGAGACTGGCTGGAGGCCAGAATTGATCCGGCAATACCAGATCGCAATCCGCCCCGGCCCGACATCCGAAAAATGTTGATTCCCCTGGGTCCTGTGGCGGTTTTTGGGGCCAGTAATTTTCCATTTGCCTTCTCTACAGCGGGTGGAGATACGGCCTGCGCTCTGGCGGCAGGCTGCCCGGTGGTAGTAAAAGCCCACCCGGCACATCCGCAAACAAGTGAATTAGTAGCACAAATAATATTGAAAGCAGCGGCTGACACCAATATGCCTGATGGTGTTTTCTCTCATATTCACGGTGCCAGTTTTGAAATAGGCAAAGCACTGATAGATCATCCAAATACCAGAGCAGTTGGTTTTACAGGTTCCCTGCTGGGAGGTAAGCAATTATTTGACTGGGCCAATCAACGGACCAGGCCGATCCCTGTTTTTGCGGAAATGAGCAGCATCAACCCGGTTTTTGTACTCCCGGAAAAATTAAGAGAATCGGCAGGTGAAGTGGCAAAACTTTATGCTTCATCTATCACACTGGGCGTGGGCCAGTTTTGTACTAATCCCGGGTTAATAATAGGATTAGAAAGTGAAGAGTTGCAGCAATTTATTAAATCCCTTGGCGAGGCTATAAAAGAGGTTGCTCCGGGAACCATGCTGCATATGGGAATATTTAAGAATTATGTAGAGAGAAGAGGGAATGCTTTATCTCAAGAGAATGTTGATACGGTTGCAGTATCCGTAAAGGATCCCAATCTTAACGAAGCGGCGCCTACCATTGCCTCTACTTCCGGCGAGGCCTTTTTAAATAACCCTGTATTGCACCAGGAAGTGTTTGGTCCCTATTCCTTGGTTGTACGTTGTAAAGATGCAACTGAAATGCTGGAAGTGACCAGGCACCTGGAGGGACAACTGACCGCTACACTGATGGCAACAGCCAATGATATTACCTATCACAAGGAATTGATAGAGGAAGTGAAGAATATTTGCGGCCGTTTTATTTTGAACAATGTGCCAACCGGCGTGGAAGTTTGCCTGAGTATGCATCATGGCGGGCCCTTTCCCTCCACTACAGACTCAAGATTTACTTCTGTGGGTGCTGATGGCATCAAACGTTTTGCCCGGCCCATTGCTTTTCAAAGCTGGAATAACGAATTGTTGCCAGATGAATTAAAAAACGAAAATCCTTTACAGATTTGGCGAACGGTCAATAACGAATTAACAAAGGAAAAAAACGCTTCAAAATGAACCGTTACCGGCTCCTTTTCCCTTTCTTTTTTTTTATAACCCTGGTTCATGCACAAAAAGCACCGGCGCCGCCTGGTAAGGAAATTGAAAAGGTAATTAATGATTTAAAAAAATTCAGGGAAGGCGAAATAAAAAGAGATAGTGTAGCCGCCCATCCGCTGGGATCACACAAGGAAAAAGATTTTATCCGGCAAAACGAATTTTACAGAAAAACCTGGTCAAAACTGCAAAGCATCAACAAGGTTAAATTGAACAACGATGACCAGGTGAACCATGAACTGCTTCAATACGATATAGAAGATCACCTGTCAGTTTTCAGGTTTAAATCATACCTGAATCCTATTCTGGCTGATGAGGGCTTTCATACAGGCCTCGCTCATATGGCCTCAGAAATATTATCTACAAAAAAAGAGTATGATCACTATATCAAAAGACTGAGAGATATTCCCCGCTTTGTTGACGAACATCTTACATTGATGAATAAAGGGCTTAGCCTGGGCATTTGCCAGCCCCGCTCTATTTTAAACGGATATGAAAATACGTATGAGCAGCACATTGTAACCGATTATAGCAAAAGTATTTTCTGGAAACCCTTTCTGCAAAAGCCTGTTGGCATTTCGGATACGGATTGGGAAAAGATAAGGGCTGAGGCAATAGAAGCTATAGAGAAATATGCCATAGCCGGATTTAAAAGCATTAGAAATTTTTTTGAAAAAGAATATTTTATCCGGACAAGGAACTCCATTGGTGTATCCAATTTTCCGGACGGGCTGGCTTTTTATCAGGACAGGGTAAATCATTTTACAAGTACCTCCCTTTCCTATGAGTCAATTTATCAAACGGGATTGAATGAGGTAGAGAGGATCAAAAAGGAAATGTTTGAGATAATAAATGAATTGAAGTTTACCGGAAGTTTACAGGATTTTATAACCAGCCTGAGAACGGATTCGCAATTCTATGCCACCACACCTGCACAGTTATTAAAAGAAGCTGCCTATATAGCTAAAAAAGCAGATGGTAAACTGCCAGCGTTTTTTAATCTGTTGCCAAGGCAACCTTATGGTGTGGAAGAGGTGCCGGCTCACCTTGCACCTACCTATACAGCCGGAAGATATTCAGGTGCTCCGGTTAAAAGCAAAAAAGCCGGGTATTATTGGGTAAACACCTACGATCTTAAAAGCAGGCCTTTATATGCGCTGGAAGCTTTAACACTTCACGAAGCCATGCCGGGACATCATTTGCAAATTGCTCTTGCAAAGGAAATGACCGGCCTTCCAGAATTCAGGAAAAGTATTTATGTAAATGCCTTTGGAGAAGGGTGGGGGTTGTATTGCGAATACCTGGGTACTGAAATGGGTTTTTACAAGGACCCCTATTCCCGCTTCGGAAAACTAACATATGAAATGTGGCGTGCATGCCGGTTGGTGTTAGATGTTGCCTTGCATACAAAAGGCTGGACAAGGCAGCAGGCAATAAATTATCTTTCAGAAAATACTGCTTTGTCTTTGCATGAGGTGAACACAGAGATCAACAGGTATATCTCATGGCCCGGGCAGGCGCTGGCGTATAAAATTGGCGAACTGAAAATAAGGGAATTGAGAAAAAAGGCCGAGGTTAAATTGAAAGATAAGTTTGAAATAAGGGAATTTCACGGTGTTCTTTTGTCGCAGGGATCCGTAACCCTTGATATATTAGAACGCCTGGTTGATAATTACATCGCAGAGAAGTTGAATTGATCTTTTTCAGTCTTCGATAAATTCATGTTCTCATCGGTATTGCCTGGTCTTCTTTCTTGTGTTTCATCACAAACCACCCGGTAACAATTATGGAAATAAGGAAATAGGATCCAAGTATATAATTAATATGCGTAAGAAAATGGGCAGCGCCAAACCAGTCATCTTGCAGATAAATAAAAGAAAGCCCGGTTCCGCTCCGCAGCAGTTCCCATCTAAAGGCGGATAAATTTCTATCCATAAGATCTGTCATTGCATATACACTTAAAAAAATAAAACCGCCATACCAGATAATATATGAACCATCCAAAAGATTTAGCCTGGTGATATTCGCAAACATGTAGCTAACAAAAAAAAGAATCATCAACAATTGTATCCAGCACCAGCTATTTAATGCCGCCGAAGTTTTTGTATCGTATTTGGTGAACTCATAAACATTTTCAATTTTGTAAACTGGATATTTTTCCGCCACATCTGCCGGGCGATAACCGGTGGATTTGAACCATAAAGCCAGTTTGTCCTTCCAACTACTGGTTCTGCATGCATCTTTAAAAAGTAACCACACATGATGAAAATTGATCCGGATGGGGTTCCAGGTTCTTACCGGTCTTGTAATTCCATATACAGGGGAAATGTTGGATAATTCTGGTTGAAAAGTGCCAAACCATTTGTCCCAGATTATAAAGATCTGTCCATAGTTTTTATCAATATACTCCGGGTTTATGGCGTGATGTACTCGGTGGTGAGAAGGCGTAACCAGGATCTTTTCCAAAAATCCCATACGGTTGATATGTTGCGTATGATACCAGAATTGAGCGAAAAGATGGAGAGGAGCTACCACACCAATCACCATTTCTGGAACACCCAACAAGGCCGCCGGTAAAAGAAAAACAGCAAACGTTTTTACTATTCCGGAAATGCTTTGCCTTAGCGCACAGGCCAGGTTAAATTCTTCGCTGCTGTGGTGAATGATATGGCCATTCCAGAAAAAGTTAACTGTATGCTGAAGACGGTGAACCCAGTACCCGGCAATGTCTAACACAATAAAGGCAATGGCATAGGTGAGGATTACATTTGGAATATTTGTAACTGCCAGGTGATGAAGAAAATAAGGATATGAAAAAATAATAAAATAGAGGCCGATCACATCTTTTGTAACGTTGGTCACGCCGCTGCTCAGGCTGCTGATCATATCCATATTTCTGACTGTGTCTTTACCTTTTACCCGGCCATACCATTTTTCAAATAATACAAGCAACAGAAAAGCGGGCATCGCTATCAATAATATTTTGCCATAGATTTCCATGATGCAAGCAATAATCATCGAATATACAAAAGCTTTAATCTTTTGCAAAACGAGATGAAAGGTGAATAATCTGGAGAATCAAATTTATAACCTTAGGGTTATTTATTGAAGGGAGAAAATGAACGAAAACCTTAAAATTTTGTTTGGTGTTGAAAAGTATCACAGGCAACTGCTTATTTTTATACCCATTATGGATTGTACATCAACCCGAATAGCTTACCGGCAAACTGGAGTTTTCTCTAAAATCGTGTTAGATTATATTGATCAGTCGGAATCTTTAAAGCCATTTATTGCACAGCAGCCTACTCTTGAAGGGATTAAAAATTCCATTTCAGCACGCAAAAAGATACCTGTAAATAGAAAATTACTGGTGGATGAATTAAGCTCTCAGTATAAAGAGATTGAAATTTCCGCAGCTGTTCAAAAAAATATAAATGCGTTATTATCTCCTGAAACATTTACAATAACGACCGCACACCAGAATAATATTTTTACAGGTCCCCTGTATTTTATTTATAAGATACTTCATGCCATCGGGGTTTCTGAACACTTAAATACCACACTGGCTCCATACAAATTTGTACCGGTATATTATATAGGATCTGAGGATGCTGACTTAGATGAACTTAATCATATTCATTTAAATGGTGAAAAGTTAGTTTGGAATACAAAGCAAACCGGGGCTGTAGGGCGGATGAAAATAGATAGTGATTTTTTAAAATTGATTGATGCTATAGAAGGGCAATTAGGTGTGTTGCCATTTGGGAAAGAAACGGTGTCTTTGATAAGAGATTCCTATCGACGGGGGGAGGATATTCAAATGGCTACATTCAGAATGGTCAATGCTTTATTTTCTGAATATGGCCTGATTATTTTATTACCTGATAATGCAAAATTAAAAGAGCAACTGTTACCGGTTTTTGAAGATGATCTGTTAAATCAGACTGCTTCTAAAATGGTAGAGAAAACGTCTGCGCAGTTGGGAGAATCGTACAAAGTACAGGTGCATCCGAGAGAAATTAATTTATTTTATTTATTGGATAATATAAGAGAGCGGATCGTATTGAAGGATTCGAAATACCAGGTACTTAATACCGGTATTTCATTCAGTCAAGAAGAGTTAATCACCGAATTGCAGCATCACCCCGATCGTTTTAGTCCCAATGTGATCCTTCGCGGGTTGTACCAGGTGTCTATAATGCCGGATATTATATTTATCGGGGGAGGAGGGGAACTGGCGTATTGGCTCGAGTTGAAAGATATGTTTGACCATTACCAGGTTCCATTTCCTGTGCAACTGGTTCGTAATTCATTTTTGATCATTGAAGAAAAATGGCAGAAGAAAATTGATAAACTTGGATTTAGTATTAATGAGATTTTTCAAAGTGAGCAGGAATTAATAAATCTATTAGTATCGAGAAACAGTGATAAGAAAATAGAGCTCAACGGCACTTTAGCTTCCACAGAAGAAATCTACGAGGAGATGAAAAAACAAGCAGTTTCCATTGATGTTACTTTGGAAAAACATGTTGATTCGCTGAAATCATCAACCATGCATCGATTGAAGGAATTAGAGAAGAAAATGCTTCGGGCGGAAAAAAGAAAATTTGCGGATCAGCAAAGGCAGATACATACCATTAAAGAAAAATTGTTTCCTAAGAATGGATTGCAGGAACGACATGACAACATGTTTTACTATTACGCTATGTGGGGGAGCTCATTTATTCAAAAAGTGTATGAGCATTCCCTGCCACTTGAGCAGGAATTTGTTGTTTTAGAAATGAAGGATTAATTCTTCAAATAAATTCAACGTGTGAGGTGAATGAGAGTTGGCAAACCAAACAGGCATTCATTAAAAGCCCTAATCTATTTTATTATTTTTAAGAAGCAGAAGTAAGATCAATAGGCATTTTTTTCTCCTTTGGCCATATTAAATGCGGTCAAAAGAATAATCCTTGTATCAAGCCAAAGATTCCAGTTTTCCAGGTACCAGAGGTCGAATTCTACCCGGTTATTGATATCCTGCAAGTGTTTGATCTCACCTCTGTATCCATGTATTTGTGCCCAACCCGTGATGCCAGGTTTTAGAAAATGGCGCACCATGTATTTGTTTAACAGTTTGGAATAATCATCTGTATGTTTAAGCATATGTGGCCTGGGTCCTACTATACTCATGTCGCCCATCAATACATTAATAAATTGGGGCATTTCATCCAGGTTTGATTTTCTCAGAAAACTCCCCAAAAGGGTAATACGGGTATCGTTCTTAGTGGCTTGCTTATCGTTCGATTCCTTATTGATCCTCATGCTTCTGAACTTGATGCAATTAAAGGTTTTTCCTCCCTTACCGCTTCTTTGCTGAACAAAGAAAATGGGGCCCCGGGAATCGAGCCAGATCAGCAGTGCAACTATAGGAATAAGCCATGAAAGAATAAAGACTGTTACAAGAGAACTCACCACCAGGTCATAAAACCTCTTTTTGATCCGGTTGCCTACATCATCCAACGGTTCTTTACGCAAGGATAATACAGGAATGTCTTTCAGGTAATCCAGGTGAACAGGTTTGCGGATAAAATGATTAAAGTCAGGTATAATGCGAAACCTGATACAAGCCTGGTCAGCCTCATTGATAAGATTATAAATACCGGTTTGTTGTTCCGGCGCAATGGTAGAAAACACTTCTGTAACCTTATGTTGTTTGGATACTTCAATGGCTTCATTAATTGTACTTACAATAGGATAAATTGACAGCTCCGTAATATTTTTATCCTCTTCACAAAATCCTACAATTTCTGTCTTAAGTGGTTCCTGTTCCAGGTAGGAAGCCAATTTTTTGGCTCTTTCATTATACCCTATGATCAGCACTTTTCTAACAATATGATTTTTACTTTGAAAAAAATGGTGCATCGCCAGGTGAAGAAATCTGTTGATTAGCAAACTGGAGGCAAATGAAGAGAGGATACTGAGTAAAAATAATCTTGATATGCTGGCTTCTTTATTAAAAAAGAAATACATCATTTCCAGGATAAGTAAGTAGGCATAAGCAGACATCGTACGCCTGGAAAATTTTTCAAATGAATGTATGTACTCATTTTGATATATACGGGTAGCCCAGCTTGCAAAAACCCAGGCGGCATTCGAAAAGAACCAGAGATAAGTATAGTGTATTTTGTTAGGCTGAATGCTTTCACTAAAAACATACTGGCAAATTGTAAAAACCAGGTTCAAAACAACCAGGTCTAATACGACAAAGGTGAGTCGTAGTAAATTTGTTAATCTTTGGTTCATGGTGCTCTTTTGATGTTTTCAGGCAATGGGCAGGCTTTATTCCACATTGATTAATTTAATAAAGTTAAAGTACTGGTTGCTTTTGATGATAATACCTTATCAAGGATGCCGTTTCATGAATATTTCCTTTCGACGAGGCCCCGAATAAAATGGATTCAATATTCGGTAAGGTACAAACATATTCGATTGCCTCTTTGGGTGAAATTGCTCCGCCGCCCAATACCTGCATGGCAATTGCTCGCAATTGTTTTGTTTTTAATGTTTCTTCATAAATTTCTTTTCCTCCGGACATCCTGAATCCTGCTTTATTGATCGAGGAGCAAATGATAGGATTTTCAATACCACCTTCTTCCAGCACCTGGAGAAGACGGGGCATATTCATCGTAATAAAGCCGGCTTCGGCATTGTATTTTTTCTTTATGTAATTATGGTAAGCCACAAAAATGTCTTTTGCACCCAGACCCAGGAGAAGGTCAGTAATAACGTTTTGAAGGAAAATAACGGGTGTATTGATCCCTTTGAACATCTTCATTTCAGAATCGATCAATAATTCCATAATTGATGTATAATCCTTGGAAAGATAAGCTACACCACCTTTGAAAAGAGAGCCTAAAAAATTACCCGGCACATATTGCTTCAGGGTGCCGGCTATACCTAATTCTGTTACGGCGTTTGCATACTTATGGGCATAGGGCATACAGGGGAATATTTTAAAGTCGCTGTATTTATCCGGTTGCCTGCGAATAATATCGCAAATATTTGCAATCCTGTCGTGGGTAGTGCACATAAAAGTATTAATGCCTTCGGCCCTGGCATCATCCAGTGTTTTAATGATGGCATCATCCGTTTTAAATTTGATGGATTGAGCCCTGGATTTTTCGTCGGAGATATGATTGACTGCAAAGAATTGATTATCTCCAAAAAGAATTTTTTCCATTAGATAGAGTTTGTACTTTTTTTAATGATGGCTATGGCGTTGTCGGTATTATAGGCGCTGGCAAATGTATTAATAGTATTAGGCACTTTTTTCTGTGCTGCCTTTATGAAATAATCGATCTGGGCTGAATACTCTTCTCCACGCAGATAAAAATCCACCTCATCAGTCAGATCAGTGATATATTTTACATTCCATCCTTTTGAATATCCTTCCGGCACATTGTCCCCTTTTAGATGAACTTTTAATTCATTGGCATCCGAAATTATTTTTCCTTTGGTGCCCGAAATAGTAATGGAGGTGGACATCTTTCTGTATGTATCATCACTCCAGTTTACAGATAATACACCGGTGACACCTGAGTTTAATTCTAATAAGGAATAAACAGCATCTTCTACCTGGTTGGAATATATTGATTTTAACAAGGTTCCTTTAGAGGCCTTTACCGGTGAAAGAATATCATTAATTAAATCAATCACGTGTGATGCATAGTCTAACAAACATCCTCCGCCTTCTGAAGGGTCAGACCGCCAGGTATCTTGTTTTTTTCTCGTAACCACCGGGCCATAGGATTCTCCTATGAAGTGGTATATGTCGCCAAGCGTTCCGCTCTCTACCAGTTTCTTAACTTCTTTGAACGTGCCAATAAATTTATTGTGGTATCCTACCTGTGTTATAAGGTTTTTCTTTTTAGCAAGTTCAACCAATTCTTTCCCCTGATCAACGGTGAGGCAAAAAGGTTTTTCCGCAAAAACGTGAATATCTTTTTCCAGCAAATCCTTAATTACGTTATAATGAAACTTGGTAGGCACAGCTACAAAAACAGCATCTGGTTTTACCTGGTCAATCATTTTTTTGTAATCAGTGAAACATTCAAAATTTCCATAGCGGGATAAAAAATCATTTACCATTTTCGATGTATCACAAACACCTACAACCTGGGCGTCAGGCGATGCCCCCATTATAGCCAGGTGTGAAATGCCCATTTTTCCGGCTCCTATCAATGCGACTTTTAACATAGTTTAATCTTTAATTCTTTTTATATAGGTAATGTGTAACAATAGATCTCTTAAAAATTTTAATTGATTGCCGGTATTACGCCTGAATATTTCAGGACGCAAAAATATCCTTACCAGCCATTCCAATCTGAGTTTTACCCAAATTTTTGCTGGTCTTGAACTGTTTCCTGCATACCAGTCAAACACGTTTCCTATTGTAGAAATGACCCGGGCGTTTATTCTATCCTTATTTTGATATGCCCACTTTTCCTGTTTGGGTGCCGTTAGTCCTACAAAAAGGATATCTGGCTCAAACGCATTTATAGCATCAATAATTGCCTTATTGTCATCTTCAGAAAATATGGGTTTGTAAGGTGGAGAATAATATGAAGACTGAATATTAGGATATTCTCTTTTTAGCCTGCTAACAATCTTGTTTAATGTTTCCGTAGTGGAGCCCATAAAAAAGACCTTCTGGTTATGTTTATTAGCCTGTGCTGTAAAATAATCAAAGCAATCCTGGCCGGCTATTTTATTGATATTTTTTCCGTGCAATAAAATGGACCCTAACGCTATTCCGATGCCATCCAAAACCAAGATATCGGTGCCTTTAAGGGCCTTTTCAAATTCATGATCTTTTGTGGCCAGTCCGTAAGAATTAGGGCTAAAAGTGTTTAGCAATGTTTTCTTGTCAAAAGAAACCTTCGCTAACGAAGAGTTGAATACATTGTATCCAAGAATGTTTAAAGATGAAATTGTTTCCATATTAGACATATTTAATAAAATAGTTTTGTCTGGGGTAGGGTACATTTGATTTTATTTCCTATTTATATTTTTAAAGTAAAATTGCCATAACTTCTTCCTTAAGCGGCTCCGGCGAAATCATTAAATATTCCTGTTATTCTTTCTTCAAACCTGGGCAGCGTAAATTTTTCTTCGAATTTCTCTTTTCCTGCCTGTCCCATCGTTTTGCGCAACAACGGACTCCTGAGCAGGATTTCCAATTTATCAGCCAGGTCTCCCGGTTCATTCTTTGGAATGATATAACCCGTTTCATTGTGTGTAACAATTTCTGGTCCTCCTCCCTCATCCGTGGTAATCACCGGAAGGCCGGATTGCATAGCCTCCAGCAATACTAAACCAAATGCCTCATTAAGGGTAGGTAAAACAAAAATGTCAGACTGCATATAAAACAAATCCTTTTCCTTTCCATATTTTTTGCCATAAGCATAAACATGATCATTAAGGGTTAGCTCATTCACTTTTTGATGAAAAGATGCTTCACTAATGTCCAGCCAGTCGCCCACAAAATGACATTCAAATTGGATATTTTTTTTCCAGAGCAGATGGCAAGCTTCTAATAATACATACACACCCTTGGCCACCATCATATTTGACAAGAAAAGTATCTTGGCAACCTTTTGAGAATTTCTTGCAGGAATAATGGCGTTATCTGCAGCCGGTATACCATTCGCACAATAGTAAACGCGTTTTTGATCGATATATTCTTTCACATCATAATACAAATATTTAGACAAAAGAATGATCTTTAATTTTCTGCTTCCAAAAAGAAATTTGTAGAGATAAGGATTAATTTTATTTGCTTTCGATCCTACCTCCACGCCTTTATTATGAAAGTGCAATAAGATTTTCTTTCGGAATAGTTTTAAAATAAGGACTACAAAAAAATCCTTATAAAAAGCTGTTCCATTACTGGTAATAGTTACATAACAAAAATCATATTCTTTTTTCACCAAAGCTTTTGAAGTCTTTAAAAGCAACTGAAGGAAGAAAAATACCTTTTTTAATCCCATTTTACCAATAGAGTCTATGCTTTTTGATGCTGACAGATTGATATAGTCACACTCAAACGTATTGTTTACTTTATGGCTGCTTTTTACAAAGCTGCCAACGAGGGCAGCACCATGTACCGGGGGGGGTAAATGCAGGATGAATAAGATTTTTGGCTTCATATACTTAGGGCAGAATATTTTGGCTGACTTATACCGGCCAGGCATTTGTTCGGAACATAATCAATTTCATCAATTCCCGCTATTCTTTTAAGAACAGCTTCTAATTTTTTCCAGAGATTATAATTTTCAATTTCCCAGGAATGTCCCCATATATGCAAACAACCATTCGTGGCAATTACTTCTGAGAGATATTTATCGACCATCCTTTCAAGGTCTTTCTCGCTATTGTTTTTAATCCAAAAAATCAGGTTGGCAACTTTCTTTCTTTTCAACAGATGGATTAAATAGGTAAGCCTGGAATGTTCAAATATTTGTATTGTAGTTGGAATAATGGTAAGCCCATGTGGGTTGGCGTAATTTAAAATCTCTGTAGTTCTGGCTATTTTAAAACCTGCTCTAAAGACAGCAGCTGCTGCCTCGGGATTATATTTACCCCTGGGAAAGCAAAAACTTACAGGGGCTTCGCCAGTTAGTTCTGTTAGCCAATCATAACAATCAGCTACTTCCTTTTCCCATTTTGTGGGATTTATACGTCCAACGGGGGTATGATTCATAGTATGACCGCCAATTTCAAAGTGTTTAGACAGGCGAACGATCATTTCTTCATCCATAACAGGGTTTTCCAAATTAGTTTTTGGAATATAAAAAGTTCCACCCATATTATACTTATTCAGGAGCTCGGCTATTCGCAAATCCAATGGATGGCCGTCATCCCAACTGGTTGTTACAGAAGAATTCGAAATCATTTCAATAGTTTTTATAAATGGCACGATAAGTTTTTCTATTAGGTAAGGATTTAATAAATGTAGGGTCAAACTATTAATAATTCAAGTAAAGACGATTTTCTTTTTTATTATTTATACAGATAATAACGTTCTTATTTTATACCAAACCCTATTTGGAATAGTATATGGGTGAATAAACTGCCGGATAACCTTTCTTTCAAGTTTAACCGGCACGTTAAAATCTGTTTCAATATTTACATTAGAATCAAGTTTTGTTTCAAATCGGTTAAAATTTTCCTTTGTATGCGTGGCATCTGGTGAAGCAAATCCAATGTTTATTATTTTGGAAACAACGGGATGAACAGAATACAGGTCATGTTTAAATTGGTGGTAACACCAGCGTATGGCCCACGAATTTATTTTCCCCGTTTTTTGTTTGGTTAACAAACCTGTCATATCTGATCCCATTCTGTTAAATGCATGCCTGGCAGATCTGTTTTTCATTAAAGCCGGATAATCTGTCACATCCCAATCAATTATATTCCACCTGTTTTTCCATGTACCCCATCCACATGAATCTGATCGCTTCGTAAAATAAATCGCATTCTCCTTTTGTCCTTTTATAGGAATGCTGAAACCACATACTGAAAAAATCTTTTGAGTGCTTTCAAAAAAGTCCAATCCTTCATTCATGTATACAAGAAAGTTACTGCTGGTAAGCAAGTCGTCCTCCAGGACAATTATTCTGTCGTATTTATTTATGATGTCGGATACTCCGGTGATAACAGAAGTTGCCAGGCCCTTATTTTTTACAGCTTCAATTACATGTAGTTTTCGAAAACCCGTAATAGTTTTTAAGTAGTTCCGGATTTCAATGATTATAGGTTCATCACCCTCTTTCTTAGGACCATCAGAAAAGATAAACAACTCGCTTTCTGCAGCAAGTTGGTTTAGTTTTAAAGCTTCAATAGATTGTTTCAGCGTATCTAACCGCTTATAACAAAAGAGTGCGATAGGGGCAAGAGTTTTCAAAGTAAATTCATTTACCAGCTATTAATAATAAGGTATGTTGGATTATAATTCTGGTATAACGAGGATTTGGAAAGGAGCGTACTAATTTAAAACTAATACATTTTTTTAAGAGTTTTCAGTAGCTGTTAAGCACGTAAAAATATAAATAAAATTCACATTATACTATCAATTTAAAAAAAACCAATTTCAATCCTAAGAATGTTGCTTTTTAAAAACTTTATATATAGTTTAGTCGCTGATAACTCCTGTCCGATTTTTTGAACGAAGAAAAGTGATTCAACGCAAGAAAAAATGAGGAGGAGTTATTCGGAATAAGAAGAAACCCTTTTGGCATATCGTTTGTTACAGATATAACCAGAAGTCCCTATAATCCAATATCTTATACGTATGTACCCTACGAAAAACTACGTTGCAAAACGCAACGTTAACCCCGCCTATTTAGCAACATTTCTATTTATGTTGTGTTGCCAAATCTCAATTTCCCAGACAAATTATCTCAAGCTTCCTAAAAGTGCACCTCTTACCATTAATGGTAGGTCTAATATGGTTATTGAGAATCTTGCTTTTACAAATCTAACAGGCAATAATCTGACGATTTTAAATAGCAGCAACATTACCGTTCGTAATTGTTACTTTGGGGTATCCCAGGGTATGGGAGTTGAACTTGAATATGCAAGTAATATTACTATAGAGAATTGCTTTTTTGCAAACAACATGACTGGCGTTTATGCTACTTCATGTTCAAGCATTAAAGTCAACAATAATCAATTTATTAACGCCCAGGGGCCTTTTCCTAGAGGTCAGTTTGTTCAATTTAATACAGTGGACGGACCAGGAAATTCTGTTAGTGGAAATCGGGGCGAATGCTTCAGAGGAGAATCATACGCTGAAGATCTTGTAAATATGTACCGGACTAACGGAACTGCTCAAAGCCCAGTAATAGTCAGGGACAATATGTTCAGAGGCGGAGGTCCTAGTCCTTCAGGTGGTGGCCTAATGAGTGGAGATTTTGACGGGGGATATGTTACAGTTGAAAACAATCAATTAGTGTTTCCGGGTAATTATGGTGTTGCCATGGCAGGAGGTAATAATATTATCTTACGAAACAATACGATTTATGCAGAAAGAGAAGCTTGGTCAAATGTTGGAATGTACGTGTGGGCTCAGCAAGGAGCCTCCTGTTCAAACGTTTCAGTTACCGGAAACAAAGTAACTTTTACACATAAAGATGGGTTTTCAAACCCATATTGGGATGGTGGAAATTGCGGGAACATAAACTGGGGCGCTAACACCAGTGGTCAAAGTCTTGCTTCAATGAATTTTCCGAAGCAATTAATTACGGTTGTTTCAGAGGATGAACTTTGGCAGGTTCGGGACCAATCGAGGGAATTTGTTGTAAATACACAGGTTAGAGAAATGCCACCATGGCTTTCAAGACCAACAGCAAACGCAGGTAATGATAAGACAGTTACATCTTCAACCACTACCTTAACCGGTAGTGGTGGTAATACCTATAGATGGGTGCAAGTTTCCGGGCCCAATACCTCAACCATGGCCAATGCTACTTCAAACACTGTTAATATCAGCGGGCTTGTAAACGGTACCTATACTTTTAGATTGGAGGCACATGATGCCCAGGGAGCAGGCGACGCCGACTGGGTTGTAGTCACTGTAAATAATAATAACCAACCTACTCCTAACCAACCTCCCACTGCAAACGCAGGGAATGACATTGTGCTGACCTTACCCGCAAATTCAACAACTTTAACTGGAAGCGGCACGGATCCCGATGGTACCATCGCTAATTATGCATGGACAAGAGTAAGCGGACCCACAACATTCACTTTAGGAAATCCAAACGCTGGAACAACCACATTGACCAACCTGTTGGCAGGAACTTATGTTTTCAGGTTAACAGTAACAGATAATGACGGAGCTACAGCTACAGATGATAAGACAGTTACCGTAAATGCAGCGCCGGTTGTAAATCTACCTCCGGTAGCTAATGCTGGCAATAATATTGTTTTGACCTTACCGGCCAATTCTACAAACCTGGCAGGTTCGGGCACGGATCCCGATGGTACCATTGCAAGTTATTTGTGGACGAGAGTAAACGGACCAACAACGTTTACCTTAGGCAACGCAAATGCAGCAACCACTACATTGACCAACCTTGTACAAGGTACTTATGTATTCCGGTTGACAGTAACAGATAATGACGGAGCTACAGCTACAGATGATAAGACAGTTACCGTAAATGCAGCGCCGGTTATAAACCAGCCTCCGGTAGCTAATGCAGGAAATAATATTGTAATGACCTTGCCAACCAATTCTACAAGCCTGACGGGTTCCGGTACGGATGCTGATGGCACCATTGCAAATTATGCATGGACCCGGGTGAGCGGACCAACTACATTTACCTTAGGTACTCCAAATGCAGCGGCAACTACATTGACCAACCTTTTACAGGGTACTTATGTATTCCGGTTAACAGTAACTGATAATGATGGAGCTACGGATACAGATGATAAGACGGTTACAGTAAATGCAGCGCCGGTTGTAAATCAACCGCCGGTAGCTAATGCTGGTAATAACATTGTTTTGACCTTACCAACCAATTCTGCAAACCTGACAGGTTCAGGAACAGATGCTGATGGCACCATTGCAAGTTATTTGTGGACGAGGGTGAGCGGACCAACAACATTTGCTTTAGGAACACCAAATGCAGCAACAACCACTTTGACCAACCTGGTAGAAGGAACGTATGTATTCCGTTTAACAGTAACGGATAATGACGGAGCCACGGATACAGATGATAAGACGGTTACAGTAAATGCAGCACCGGTTGTAAACCAGCCTCCGGTGGCTAATGCGGGTAACAACGTTGTATTGACCCTGCCCACCAACTCGACAAATTTAACAGGAACTGGTATAGATGCTGATGGCACCATAGCAAGTTATGCATGGACCAGAGTGAGCGGACCCACAACATTTACTTTAGGAAATGCAAATGCGGCGACAACTACCTTGACCAACCTGGTGGAAGGAACATATGTATTCCGCTTAACAGTAACAGATAATGGCGGTGCAACCGATACAGATGATAAAACGGTTACAGTAAATTCCGTTCCGGATGTAAACCAGCCTCCGCTGGCCAATGCAGGTAATAATACTGTATTATCCTTGCCCACCAACTCGACAACTTTAGTGGGAACTGGTACGGATACAGATGGCACGATTGCAAGTTATTTGTGGACAAGGGTGAGCGGACCAACAACGTTCACAATAGGTAATGCAAATGCTGCAACAACTACCTTAACCAACCTCGTACAGGGAACGTATGTGTTCCGGTTAACTGTCACGGATAATAACGGAGCCACAGATACAGATAATAAGACGGTTACAGTAAATGCACCGCAGGTTGTAAACCAGGCACCTTTAGCAAATGCCGGAAACAATGTTGTAATGACTTTGCCGACCAATTCCACAAACCTCACAGGTTCAGGAACAGATGCTGACGGTACCATAGCAGGTTATGCGTGGACCAGGGTGAGCGGACCCACCACATTTACTTTAGGAAGTGCAAATGCAGCAACAACTACCTTGATCAACCTGGTGGAAGGAACTTATGTATTCCGGTTGACGGTAACAGATAATGACGGTGCTACCGACACCGATAATTTAACAGTAACGGTAAATGCAGCACCAGTTGTAAACCTGGTGCCTGTAGCCAATGCAGGTAGCAATGTTGTATTAACCTTGCCAGCTAACTCTACAAATTTAACCGGAACAGGCACTGACGCAGATGGTACGATAACAAGTTATGTATGGACAAGAGTGAGCGGACCAACCACATTCGCAATAGGTAACGCTAATGCTGCAACCACCACCTTATCCAACCTGGTGCAGGGAACCTATGTATTTCGTTTAACTGTAACAGATAACAGGGGGGCTTCGGCAAGTGATGATAAAACTGTAACCGTTAATGCAGCACCTATTCCCAACCAGGCGCCTGTAGCGAATGCCGGTAATAATGTTGTGTTGACCTTGCCAACAAACTCAACCAACTTAATCGGAACAGGTACGGATGCGGATGGTACTATTGCAAGCTATACATGGACAAGGGTCAGCGGACCGGCAATCTTCACTATAGGAAATCCAAACGCCGCAACGACTACCTTAACCAACCTGGTGCAGGGAACTTATGTATTCCGGTTAACCGTTACGGATAACAGGGGTGCAACAGCTACCGATGATAAGACTATTACAGTTAATGCGGTACCTAACCAGGCACCGATAGCTAACGCAGGCGTTTCCCTACCAATTACTTTATCGTCAAATGAGACCACTTTAAATGGTTCATTATCCCGGGATCCTGATGGAACGATAAAGAGCTATAAGTGGGAACAGATAAGCGGTCCAGCCAATGCTACTATTGTTTCCCCTGCATTGGTAAAAACAAAAGTTACCAGTTTCATGGAAGGGGATTATGTTTTCCAATTAACGGTGACAGACAATTTGAATGCGACTGCAAAGGATACCGTTACGATCGCTGTTGTTAATAATTTCCGGTCGTTTACCGGGGACATGATGCTGTATCCAAACCCGGCCAGCAACCAGATCACCCTTAACCTTTATAATGAAAAATATAGCAAAGCTGAGGTCTCTGTTTATGATGTAATGGGAAGAAAAGTTATGGCTCCGCTTACTATACCTGCATCACAAGCCAGGTTTACTAAAACAATAGTAACGGAACAGTTAAAACCAGGTACTTACTTAATAGAAGTTATATTGGATAAAAGAGAAAAAATAACATCGAAATTTGTAAAACTTTAAAGAATAGAAGCAAGGACATAAATTTAGATGAGATAATAAACACGTAAACTAAAGTATTCCTGTCAACCACCTAAAGGTATTTGCAGGGATACTTTTTTTATTAATGGCATTTCAAAAAATAATACTTATGGAAAGAGAATACCTGTTAGCCAGAGATAAAATTAATCAGGAGTTGAAAGTTAGCTGTCCACACATCCTAAAGTGCAGCATAATATTTATAAGGAAGTCTCCAGATCGGTGTCAGGGTTTGCCAAGAATATCTTTAATGAATCCGGTGATTACCTTGCCTCTTCTAACCTTTGAAATAAATTGAGACAAGGATTCTGTCCCACGGACATCGATTCTTTGAATAACGTAATTTGACTTCAGTGGTAATACATTAATGCGATTTCCTATATTAAATGCTGCTTTTATGCCGTGCTTATAAAAAATACTAAATAGAGCGTCTAGTTTGAACTTATTGCCTTTCGGGAATTCTCCATAAGTATAAGCGTGTGCCGGTACATAATTGATCTTGTTGCTGGCAAACCAGTTTATGGTTTTTATGATATCGTCTTCAATTTTATCAGGCTCAAGTTTATTATAACTTTTGTGATCATAGGTGTGCAAACCAAATTCAATTATGGAAGAATCAATAGTTCGAAGATTATCTAAGCTCATATATTCAGAATTATCTTCTTCCTCTGACATATTAATTAAATCCGGTACCAGGAAAATGATCGCCTTTAAGCCATGTTTTTTAAGCATGGGGTATAAAACTGTATAATTGTTTTTATAACCATCATCGGAAGTTAAAACAAGTGATTTGCTTTTTAAAGGCGTGCCATTTTGCAGATGATCAATTACTTCCCCAACTGAAATGCAATTATAACCTTCCTCTTTCAAAAATTGAAACTGCTCTTCCAGTTGCCGGCTGTTAACAGTTAACGAATCTATTGGACCATCAATAATGGTCCGGTGGTACATTAATACCGTCAAACTAGTAGTCTTATTTACTGGCAGATGTGTCATTCCTTATTATTTTTTTGAAAGATTAAGCAATTATGGTAAGCACATTTATTCAGATTATTACCAAACGGTTTTATATCTGAAATCCGCGATTTTGAAAAAATTACTCTTTTAAGGATCTGAAGGATTTTAAAGGCAACAATAATTTTGGATTCAAGTACTGAAATTAAACATACATTTCAGAAAAGGTTATCCATCAATTATTTCATATGAGCTTTTAGACGGGACAGCTTCCTCATATTGCAATAGAAAAAGGGCCCAGAAAAATGGCATATTGAAGTAGGTCTCAGAAGTTGATATCAGAAAAGTTATAAATAATAAAATAAAAGCGCATGCTTTAGGCTTTGATATTTCAACTTTTTCAAAATAATTTTTTAGTGATTGAAAAAAAATAATACAAATAAATAAGAATCCCAGAATTCCAATTCTTACCAATAGATCCGTCAGTCCATTCGTTCGCATAAAAAGTACTTCCTTTTTCCCATATCTGGTTTCATCGGATGGGCCTGTTCCAAAAATTGGGGAACGCTGAAAATCTTTAAAATCCAGGATGGAACTGCCCAACCTTGTGTCGTCATCAGATTGGGTGTCATAAATTTGTTCTTCTTCAAATCCTTTTATCTGGGCTGCCATTTTTGTGGCCAGGAACTCTACATTGAATAATAGAAAAATAGATACGGCGACCAACACTGGAAAAATAAGAATTTTCCTTTTTTTATTGGTTTCCAGAAGAATGAAATAAAGCAGGAAAAAAACGGAAACAGCTAAGTAACCTGCTGTTGAGAATGTGGTGACCAGCGCTATTAGAAAAACAAACATTCTCAATGAAAATTTCCGGAACAATATTACTTCAAAAGCTACTCCTATGGTCAGATATCCTCCGAAAGCACCGGGTTCCCAAAACGGTCCGGAATTGCGGGGAAGCCCAAACAAACCCAGGGCTTCTATTCCGAATAAAGGTTCCCGGAAAATGTTATAAATAATAAGGCTCTTTTTATATTCGTGAGTTGCAGGGTTGTCCCAGAAATGTTTATTTACAAATAAAGCCTCCTCTATTGATGGAAAAGCAAGAAAGAATAGATAAAAAATGATGGAAACTATACTTAAGAAATATAAAAGTCGCAGGAAAGTATGAATGAAAGAAGCAATATTTTTTATGACCAGGTAGGCCGTTATTATCCGGATCAAGAACCCTAATGAGCTTTTTACATTTCCATCAGAAAACCAAATTACCTGGGCCAGCGATAAAAAAATAAAAAATAAAAAAAAACGCAAAAAGCCGTTATCTATTTTTTCTTTTCTGTATATGAAAATACCGGCATTCAAAAAGAAAACCAGCAAAAGAAAATTATCATTGGCATTTAAAAAATTTATGCCGGACAGGCTTAATAAAAGAAACAGATTTATTGTATCAAATAATTTGACCTGGGGAGATTCATTAGAAATTTTGTATAAATGCATCATTTTTCAATACATATTTAAAAAAAGCCCAGCCGGTGCCTTGTCATCAATTTCATTAACGTCATTTTCTGAAATTTATTTATGGTACAATTTGAGTTTTAATAAATTTGGCCGGGTTGCCAGCCCAAATTTCATTTGGTGGGATGCTTTTAGTTACTACTGAACAAGCTCCAACGATGGAATTCCTGCCGATAGTTACTCCCTTTAGAATGGTACAGTTGGCCCCAATAAACACATCTTCTTCAATAGTTACAGCTGCAAAGGCAGTTTTTTCTTCCCTGTCATTTATTCTGTCAGTAGAATTTAACGGATGAAAATCGGTGTCGTAGATGCAGGTGCCGCCGCCAATCATTACATTATCGTGAATATTTATGTTGTAACTGCAATACATGGCCGTATAACTAATGGCCACATTATTACCGATAACCAAATTGCCATTTTTTTCAACAAAAAAGCTGCACTTCTGAATCCTGCCTATTGGATTTGCAGCAATGGAATTGTTCATCTGGAAGTTGTTACCAACGGTACATTTTCCTCCTAATGCCACGGAGATAAAAGGCAGGCCGCTTGTTTTAAATGACCCTGATTTTATATTATTGGAGTATAACAAAAAACTTGTGATTAAATGATCTATTGGATGAAAAACAGATCGAACCACTCGCTTTATCCCTTTTGAAAAAATTACAATGATGTATTGCATAACTAGGATACTTTAGAAATAGTTTTGTATACATTCATAAGTTCATTAAAGGTCTTCGGACGGTTATGCCTTTCCAATGCTGATTCCCGGGCCTGTTTTCCTAAAAGAGTTGCTTTATTTTTATTTTTATAAAGTGACATAACGGAATGAGCCAGTTCGTATGGCGCATTGGCGGGGACTAGTACGCCGTTTCGATTATGCGCTATCAGCGTTGAAGTACCACCTACATTACATGAAATAACCGGCATGCCTAACATTTGAGCTTCGCATAAACTATTTGGACTATTATCAATGTAAGAAGGATGAATAAACAGATCTGCATCCAGGAGCGATTGAATCAATTTAGTTTCAGAAAATACACCCAAAAAAGTGACATTATAATCGTTGAACCGCTTTTTTAAAACATGCTCAAAAAATCGAACCAGTTTGGCATCCTTTTGAAGGCCAATAATGTGCCATTCAAAATCAGTCCCTAATGAACTGTGTAATAAATGGGCAGTTTTCAGGACCAGGTCAAGTCCTTTATAGATCGTGTTAGAAATAGTAGAAATGATTCTTAACCGCTTATTTTGATTGGGCCCCCAGGGGTTTGCCTCATAAAAAGATGACCTGAGTATTTCGTCTACATGGAAATATTGTGCATGAGGCGCCAGTAAAGAAGAAATTTGTTTGTCCCAACAAGTTCTTCCTATTAGAAATTTAGATTTTTTAAAATAATCAAGTTCTAAACTGGCCTGCTTTTCAAATCTTTTTTTATCAAAAAGCAGGCTGTTACCCAGTAAATGGTTTTTATAAAAAGGAGAAAAAGTCAATAAATTATAATTATTAATACCAGGCGGATAAAAGGCATTATCATAGGGATTAATTATGCCCTGTAAATGAATTACAACTGGTATAGTGGTAAAAGCCTGGATTTCCGGGAAGGTACCTTCCGTGCCGAAAACCTGGATCACATCAGGTTTAAAATCATCAATTACTTCCAAACATTTCTTAAGGTACTTTCCTGATTCAAGCTGGCAGGTCCAATTGGTAACTAATTTATTTACATTTCCTTTTTTTATTATTTTGATAGGATAATAAGTTACATTGCCGCTATCCTTCTTTAAAGAATCTATATCATGAAAAAAGGAGATACCAAGTTGTGAATTTGATTGGTCCCGGAATGTTTGTTCTAAGGACTCAACCCAACCGCCACCATGATAATAATGAGAACCTTTATCATATTGCGAAGAAGTAGGGGTAAACCAAAGGACTCTCATTTAAAATTCGTTATTAGTTTTGATTAATTTATTATGGTATTAACCACATGTTAGAATAATTTCTTTACAAGTGATTTACAGAAATTATCGCTCTCAACTTTTTCTCCTGATAAATCTATAATATTCAATTGGTGCCGCGATCAGGCCATTTATATTAGCAAGTATTAGGGCAATACATATTCCAAACACACCCCAATTTAAAGTTACCGACAGCCAGTAAGATAGTGGAATAAAATAAATCATGGTAACAATCGATAAATAGTACTGTGTTTTTAACCGTCCCAGCCCATTAAGAATATAGACGTAAATCATTCCAAATGTTAGGGAAACAATATAAAGCATTACACCCAAGCTAATATTTAAAGGTATTCGGATGGCGTCTCCCAACCATAAATGATATAAAAAATTACTGGACAACAAGATAGCAAATGCCCCCAGGGCAAGAAGAGACCAGATTAATAATAGTTTTTTTTCTGCCTTCTTAATCCATTCAAAATCTCCTTTGCTTTGAGCCTCCGTAACAGCGCTCCACAATGGAGCTACGATAATTGAAAAAACCATGACTAAAACACTGAATAAGCGATAGGCAATATTATATTCAGTTACCTGGGTGGAGGAAAAACTTCTGCTAATAAGTACATTAGTAGTTTGATATTGAACGATCGCAGAAATTTGAATTATAAAAAATTTACCACCAAGTCCCAGTAAATTCTTTGAGGAGGAGTGAGAATAATATTTAAAGCGGGGAATTAAATCGGGTCTGACAAATATGAAAAAGTGAGCAGAAAATAATATCAGCGAAAGCAGGTTGCCTGCAAACATGGCTGTACCTACTAATAAGATGCTTCCAGGAATGGTACTTCGCAGAATTAATATGAAAAGCAACGAAAAGATACTTCCCACCAGAAAAACAAACGAAGTAAGAAATACTTTTTGATGTGCCAGATTGATAGTGTTGATCAATTGCAGTACAAACTGCATGGAAAACATAATGATTATAATAAGGGCGAGCAGGCTTAATTCATCCCGGTAAATGGCTGAAACATTTAATAAAGAGTCCCAATGAATAAAGGGCATACAACAGATGTAAATCCCGGTTATTAATAGTGCAATAACAGTTAAAGAAACATATGTCGTACTGATGAGCCTTCGTTCTTCGTCAATATCTTTTTTTACGATAGCTTCCACTAATTTATTTCGCAGGCCATTTCCCAAACCAAGGTCAAAAAAATTAAACCAGACAATTATAGAACTCAATGTAAGCCAGATGCCGTACCGTTCCGCATCAATATAGTTTATGGTAAGAGGTACGAAAACAAGATTAACGGCAATGCTGAGACCTTTGATTATAAAGGAAAGAAGTATATTTTTTTGAGCTAGGCGGGTTCTTTCATGATTATCACTGATAAAGCTCTTCAATTTTTTTTCTCGGGTAAAAATTAGCATAATAAGTCAATAGCGGATTAGGGTTAAGGCGGATAAAATATTGGTAAAAGTAATAAATTATATAACTTTTTTTATGTCAGTTTGCGCAGGGGTTTTATTGATTATTTTATTTTCTTTTCTTATTTCTGCTACCAAGGAATATCCAAGTGATGGTAAAAGTATTTTTACAGTATTTGTGCTTACTTCCACCACCTTTCCTTCCCATAATACCAATGGTCCGTTTAAAAGCCTGACCCTGTCATTAGGCAATACCTCGGTCTTTTCAATACTTACATAATCATATTCAGATAAAAATTTCTTTATGGTGCTGATTTCTTCCTCTGATATTAAAGCAGGTTTTGATAACCAATATACAAAATTGAGAAAACCATCTGTTTCTTTTACCGTAGCAAAGTCATCTTGCGAAACTTTTATGAAAACGAAGGACGGAAAAAGTGGTTCAGAAATAATTCGTTTCCTGTCCATCCATTGCCGATGAATCAGATTAAACGGGCAATAGGTTTCAATTTTCTTTTTATCCAAAAGCCCGGCAACCTTTTTTTCACATCCCGACCGGGTATATATGACAGACCATTGTTTTTTTGTCTCCACAGTTGATCGTTATCAATGTTATAAAAACTTTTATCTAACTATGGTTTTTCAGGATTCATCTTCATTTTCCTCATGCCTAAAAAGGTATGTAGAAATTAAACTTTTTTTATTTAGAAAACAGATTAAAAATTAAATAATCAGTTGAACGAATTTTTTGCCAATGGTCGTTTCATCTTTTTTAAACTATTGTCATGAATATATCCGTAACCATATCCATATCCGTATCCTTTTTTGAGAAAACCTCTTGACCTAATGCCGTTGAATACAATTTTCATGTTCGAAAGCTGATTTTCTGAATCAGTTTCTTCGTCAAGTCTTTCCAAATATGATTTAGGAGTATAACCATGTTTTACAACATACAATGTTGTATCACACATAGGCGATAGGACGTAAGCGTCTGATAACAGACTGGCCGGTGCCGAGTCTATTATGATTACATCGAATATATCTTCCAGGTAAACTAAAAGTGTTTTTAATTTTTCTGTTAGTAATAATTCTGAAGGATTTTCGGGCAAAGTACCAGCAGGCAGGAAAAAAAGATTCTTGTGAACTGCCGTCCGTTTTATAACATCTTCTGGTTCTAATTCTCCTGTAAGGTAATTACTTGCACCTTTATCATACTTTGTATTGAGTTTGTTGCTCAATGAGGGGTTAGACAAGTCAAGTTCGAGAAGAATAACTCTTTTATCTGTCAAGGCCAGGCTTAGAGCAAGATTAAGGGCAACAAAGCTTTTTCCTTCTGCAGGAAGAGAAGATGTAACCAGGATTTTTTTCTTACCCGATTTTCCTCCAAGGTATCCAAGTGATGCCCGGAGCCTTCGAAACTGCTCAGCTATAAAAGTTCTTTTTCCTTCCTGAATAACAATAGCCTCCTTTGAATTATCATGAACTATTTCCCCAATAATAGGCGCATCTGTGAGTTTTTCTATTTCCTTCCTGTATAATATTTTATTGTTGAATAACTCTTTAATTGAAAGAAGACCTATGGGAAGTATTAAACCAAGTACAAGAGCTAAACCATAAGCCATCATCTTATTGGGCGAAACCGGCAATGCGGAAGCTTCTGCATAATCTATAACCCGGGTTTCTGAAATGTTATAAACCTGGGCTAAATCGCTCTCTTCCTTCTTTTGTAATAAAAAGGCATAAAGATTACTTTTTATAGCTTGTTCCCTGCTGATTTCAATTAATTCCATTTCTTTCTGCGGTATCGAGTGTAGCATGGAAGAATAGCTATTGTTTGCCGAATTCATATTTAACCTGGTGGCCTCCAGGTTTTTTTTCTGGTTTTGAATATTTTCCAGCAAACTCGGTTTTATTTTGTTGATCTGGTCTTTAATTGATGTAAGTATCGGGTTGTTTTCTCCCGTCGTTTTTTTCAATTTTTCATATTCCAATTCCAATTGATACTTTTTATTTATAAGGTCTGGAAGCATTGGATCACTTAGTCCTTGTGTAGAAGGAACTGTTCCTGCGGCATTATCTTTAGAAAGAACATATTTTTCAACTTCCTGCAGCGAAGAGAGTTGGGAATTGATATTAGTTAATTGGTTATCAGTTGCAACGACATTCTCAAGAAATAGCCGCCCCTGGGTTCCAATATCTACCGCACCCCTTGAGGATTTGTAGTTTTTTGATTTCTTTTCAATATCAGATAGTTCCTGTTCAACCAGTTTAAGCCTGCTAACTAATAAAGCGGATGTAGAATCAGCCAGCCTTTGCTTTTCCGAAAATGCAGCTCTATTGTAAACTTCAATAAGTTCATTTAAAATATCTTCCCCTCTTTTTGGATCTGTATCCCGAATTTTTAATAGGAGTACAGATGTAAGTTTAGTAGATGGACTAGCCTTTAAAGCAGATATTAAAGAAGCGGTAACAGCCTGGGTTTCTGAAAAAGAGAAAAACAATGGATTCTTCGGATCTGCTTTTTGAAATTTGTTGGCGATAAATTTCATATTCCCATAAGGAGTATTCAGGAATTGATTTAGAGGATATTTATTCTTTCCAATAATAACCGTGCTATCTTTTTCAGAAAACTTGAAACCAACTTTTTTAATCTTTTTGATGTTTTGAGGATCAGCAAGTTGAATATAAACAGGGGAAGTAGAATAAGCAGGTTTTGCACCAAACCGGTCTTCTTCAAAAAAGTTAACGTAAAGCTTCAAATTATGAACTACCTCTTGCATCAGTGTCCTCGATTGAAAGATTTCAATTTCATTCTCTACTATCCTTTTTTCAGACAACGCATTGAGCTGATTTACGGTTTGCCCGTCGGAAGAGCCTTTTTTCTCATCCTTTAACATAACAGAAGCGGAAGTTTCATACAGCTTCGGAGTTATTTTAAGATAGAACCATGCCCCGCCAAGACAAGCCGCAAGGACCAGGATAAATATGGGCCAATAAGGAAGATATTTAAACAAAATATCATTAAATCCCGATTTATTTTCCGAATTTCTATTGTGTATATTTTTGGATATAAGTTGTGCCATTTTCTTTTTTATTTAATGATTCGATCAGCAACAATTGCAGCAAATGATAAGCCACTCAGTAAAATGGGTAGCCATTGAGAAGATCTGCTTGTACTTGCAACCTTTGCTTTATTAGGTTCCACGTATACAATATCATTGGATCTTAAATAATAATATGGGGAAGTAAATATTTCTGTGGAATTCAGATTAAGTCTCTTGAGAATTTTTTGTTGATTTTCTTCCCTGATGACCATAACATTTTGCCTGTTTCCATAAATGGTGATGTCGCCGGCCAGGCCCAAAGCCTCCAAAAGCGAAAGCTTTTCATTTGGCATCGTCACAACTGATGGTTTATTAACTTCCCCCAGAACGGTAACTCTGAAATTCAGAAACCTGATACTCACAACAGGATCCCGGAGTAGTCCTTTTTGAAGAAGAATTTTGGTGATACTTTCTTCTAAACCGGTTTTGGTTATACCAGCAGCTTTTATGTTCCCTAATATGGGAAATTGTATATTTCCTTCGTTATTAACAAGGTATCCCGTATTGCTTGACTGGTCAGTCATTAAGGACTGGTTATTATTTCCACCTGAAACTTGAGGATTAAACATCGCGGATGCTTCGGGATTGGGACTAGTAACCATTATACTGAGGATATCATTATTTTGAATGAGCGATTGAGGCACTGGCTCATTTGATGCTATTGTTCCATCAGTAGATCCATAAAAATAAGTTGATTTTTTCGTGTTAACACAAGAGGTAAAGAGTAGAGAGAATAGTATTGCAGAGTAGAAATAACTATTCCATAGGGATGATAAAATAATTTTTTTTTGCATAGAGTTAGTAATAGGTATATAAAATAATCGATAAAGCGCTTTCAGGTATTTTCACTTATCAGGACCACAATAACTGCTTGTTTCAGAAGAATTGGAAAGAAAAGAGTTTGGTACGGACTTCTTGAGGAAGGACCGAATAAATCGTGCTACTAAAGTAAAATACAATCAAATACTATTTTTGTTCTTTCTTGTTCCTAATGAACTAAGCGCTTCAATATTACCCGATATAAATGAAATTTGCAAGCTCTGGCAGCTAAAATGTGATCATCCAATCTGTCCCGGCTGTTCAAAGTCTTACTACAAATATTCTGAAAAATTCTTCTTTTAATGAATTAAAATAGAATTTAATATTTATTGATTAAACGCTTGTTCCGGAATTTTATTTTTATTTGGTCTCAGTGGTTTTTATTTTGGCGAAGAATAGAAAATCAAAAGCAAAATTTCTTATTTAAGGATTAGTCTCTCATTAGTTTGTATGCATTAATTAAACCGTTTGTAGATGAGTCATGATTTTCAACCTGTTCCTCATTAGGAAGTTCAGGTAAAATTTGACTGGCTAATTGCTTACCTAGTTCCACTCCCCATTGATCAAAACTGAAAATATTCCAAATAACACCTTGTATAAATATTTTATGTTCGTAGAAAGCGATTAATTGACCCAAAGTAAATGGCGTGATTTTCTTAATTAAGAAAGAATTAGTTGGCTTATTTCCTTCAAACGTTTTAAAAGGCAGAAGTTTGGCTATTTGCTCAACATTATTATCTTGTTTTTCTAATTCTAATTGAACCTTATCTTCAGTTTTCCCATTCATTAATGCTTCTGTTTGAGCAAAAAAATTAGACATTAATTTTTGATGATGGTCCCCAATTGGATTATGGGATTTGGCCGGAGCTATAAAATCACATGGAATTACCTGTGTTCCCTGGTGAATCAACTGATAAAAGGCATGCTGGCCATTTGTACCCGGCTCACCCCAAATTACCGGGCCGGTAGCGTATTCAACAGCTTCGCCATTCCTGTTGATACTTTTCCCATTACTTTCCATATTTCCTTGTTGAAAATAAGCGGCGAAACGACTTAAGTATTGATCATATGGCAAAATTGCCTCGGTTTGGGAACCAAAGAAATTGGTATACCAGATACCTATAACCGCCATCAGCAAGGGAATATTTTCTTCAAAGTTTACACTTTGAAAATGCAAATCAGTATGGTGGGCTCCTCTTAACAATTGTTCAAAATTTTTATACCCAATACTTAGGGCAATCGACAACCCAACTGCACTCCATAAAGAATACCGTCCACCTACCCAATCCCAAAATTCAAACATGTTCGATTTGTCAATTCCAAATTTTACAACCTCTGATTCGTTAGTAGATAAAGCAACAAAATGTTTGGCAATATGTTTTTCGTTTTTTGCATAAGTAAGAAACCATTCCCGGGCTGTATGGGCATTGGTCATTGTTTCCTGCGTTGTAAATGTTTTGGATGCAATCAGGAAAAGCGTCCGTTCAGGATTTACTTTTTTCAATGTTTCAGCAATATGCGTTCCATCAACATTTGAAACAAAAAAACTCTCTATTCCTTTTTTCTGGTATGGCTTTAAGGCTTCAGTCACCATCAGCGGTCCCAGGTCACTACCGCCTATGCCAATATTGACGATGTATTTAATTCGTTTACCTGTGAATCCACGGTGTCCGCCATCATGAACAGTATTACAAAAGGTTTTCATTTTGCGCAACACTTTTTTTACATCAGGCATTATATCATTTCCTTTCACAAAAACAGCGTTATCCGAAAAATTGCGTAACGCCGTATGTAATACCGACCGATTTTCTGTTTCATTAATCATGTCGCCATTGAACATCGCTGTTATCGCTTCTTTTACCTTACATTCTTCTGCTAATTGAAGCAGTAATTCTAGAGTTTTATCAGTAATAATGTTTTTAGAATAATCGAAAAGAATATCCTCCATCCTGACGTGAAATTTCTTAAACCGATCTTTATCTTGCGTAAAAAGATCTTTCATTTTCGCAGATTTCATTTCCTCACTATGGGATTTCAATGCAGACCATGCGTGGGTAGTTGTTGGATCTATTTTTGGAAACATGTTATTTATTATAAAGTTGAAATAATTTCAATTGTCTTATTTACCATTTCTCCGGAAATGTCAAGGTGGGTTACCAGCCTAACTCTATTGTGAGCAATGGCATACGAAAGAATATCAAAACCTCTTAATCTATTCACTAACTCCGCTGCCAATTGTCCTTTTTTTAATTCAATAATGATAATATTTGTTTCAACCGGCAAAACTCGTTCTACAAAATCTTTATTTGCCAGGGCATCGGCTATTAGTTTTGCATGATCATGATCCTGATTTAATCGGTTTATGTTATTTTCCAGGGCATATAGGCCCGCAGCGGCCAGAAATCCAGCCTGGCGCATTCCACCTCCAAAGGCTTTACGGATTCTTCTCGCTTTTTTTATGAACGAGTTGTCTCCAATAAGCAAGCTTCCAACAGGGCAGCCAAGACTCTTGCTCAGGCAAATGGAAATACTATCGAAAACTTTTCCATATTGATCAGGCGTTTCATTCTTTGCAACTAAAGCATTTACAAGTCTTGCGCCATCCAGGTGGAGTTTTAAACCTCTTTGATCGCAGAGTTTCCTGATATTTTCTATTTCTGAAAAATCAAGGCAACTTCCACCGCCCCTGTTACTGGTGTTTTCAAGGCAAACAAGGCTGGTTCGGGCCCGGTGTACATCATCAGGATTAATGCTTTCTATGATTTGAGGAGCAGTTATTTTTCCCCTGTCTCCGTAAATTAATTTAACCGAAGCTCCTGAATTAGAAGCAATTCCTCCACCCTCATATTGATAAACATGTGCACTTTCATCGCAAATTACCTCATCGCCCGGTTGAGTGTGACATTTAATAGCAATCTGGTTGGTCATCGTTCCCGAGGGACAAAATAGTGCTGAATCCATTCCAAACATGCTGGCCGCCAACCTTTCTAATTCATTAATAGAATAATCTTCGCCAAACACGTCATCTCCCACCTGCGCAGACATCATTGCCTCCAGCATTGCCTGTGATGGTTTAGTCACTGTATCTGACCTGTAATCAATGGTCATTTCTGAAATTTCATGCAATATAATTATAGAAGGTGGTGGAATGGGTATTCCAATTAGCTAATAATCATTTAATACTCCACATTTTATCCAAAATCATATATAGATAGCTAAGGTTTATGATTCAAAGCCGTTTAAACAAAATTTCCTCCACCTATCCAAATTGAACTAAAATATGTAACCCACTTATTAATTCAACGTCCAACTTGAATTGTTTAGGAACACCGTTCATCAAGAAAATTTGCCGTTCAATTGAAAACAATGTTCTATGCATTACAAAGTACCTACATTTGAACTGTAATTGTCAACAACAAGTACTAATAATTTAAAAACATAATAATGATAAAGATTTTGAGTTTATTTTCACTTTTATTCCTATATAATTCAATTAGTTATGGGCAGAGTATTAATATAAGGAAGATTGAGAATGCTGAAGCAAAAGGAAAAATAATTGGAATCGTGAAAGATGGAAATACCAAAATAATAGAATCCGCAACGATCGCCCTACTTAAACTAAAGGATTCAACCGTTGTAAAAATGAGCATTGCTGATAAAACAGGGCAATTTGAATTCGGTGACATTGATGAAGGAGAATACTTAGTTTCAATTACAGCTACTGGTCATGAAAGAGGTTTTTCTGAGGCTATAGTAATAAGAGCAGATAATCAAATTATAAAACTAAAGACCATAGAACTAAAGCCGGTGGCTAAAGCCATAGCTGGAGTCATAGTAACATCTAAAAGACCATTCATTGAGCAAAAACCAGGTAAAACAGTATTAAATGTAGAAGCGTCACCGACCAATAGCGGTCTAAACGCACTTGAGCTATTAGAAAAATCTCCCGGTGTTTCGATCGATAATGAAGGGAATATTAGTTTAAAGGGAAAACAGGGAGTATTAATACTGGTAGATGGTAAACCTACCTATATGAGTGGAGCTGATCTCACTGCGTTATTAAAAAATATGCAAAGCAGTAACCTGGACCAGATTGAAATTATGACCAACCCTCCGGCCAAATATGATGCTGCTGGAAATTCAGGGATCATTAATATCAAAACCAAAAAAGGTATTGTAAAAGGAATGAATGGGAGTGCTAATCTCGGTTATAGCCAGGGATTATATGGGAGAATAAATAGTGGGCTTAATCTAAACTATAGAAATAATAAACTAAACCTTTTTGGAGGATATAATGCTGGTAATTGGGAAGGATATAATAAACTGTCCATTGACAGAAATTTTTATGAAGAGGATAAGGTTACATTAAAAGGATCGTCTGACCAGGTATCGAGGCCTCACTTTAAAGGAGTGTACCATAATTTGAAGGCAGGTATGGATTATTATTTCACTAAAAAAGATGTGCTGGGAATAGTAGTTAACGGAAATTTCAGCAACGGAAATGAAGACCCCATGAGTCTTTCAAATGTAAGAAATGCAATGGGTGAAATTGATTACAAAATTAGGTCCGTTGGATTAAATCAAAGAAAATCTTCCAACTTAACCACTAACCTTAATTACAAACATACATTTGATTCCAGTGGCAGAGAAATTACCGCGGATCTGGACCAGGCTTTTTACAACAATAAAGGGAATACAAGCCTTACTACCCGGATTTATGATAAATATGATATAAAAAATGGGAGCGACATTTTATTAAACGGGTTCATTCCTTCAGAAATAAACATCTATAGCGCCAAAGCAGATTATGTTCATCCTTTTAAAGGTGGACTGAAATTGGAGGCAGGTTTGAAAACTAGTTTCGTAAAAACTGATAACCAGGTTGAATATTTGCGAAACAGTGGAACTGAGTGGAGTATTGATGACAGAAGTAATCATTTTGTTTATGAGGAAAATATTAATGCAGTTTATGCAATTTTCTCAAAGACTTATAAGAAATGGGAATTGACTGGTGGTTTAAGGATGGAAAATACAATTGCTAAAGGTCACCAGATAAAAAGTGACTCATCGTTTAAAAGGGATTATACCAGTTTGTTTCCTAATGTTGGATTAGGATATAATCCTGGTGAAAAAAATCAGTTCAACCTGAGTTATAGCAGAAGGATAACACGTCCCGATTACGATGATCTCAATCCGTTTGTTTTCTTTTTAGATTCTTTAACCTATGGCCAGGGTAATCCCTATCTGCAGGCTCAGTTTACAAACAATGTAGAAGTAAGTCATACCTATAACCGGTTTTTGACAACTACCTTAAATTATACTCAAACGGATGATATTATCACCCAGTTGCTAAAGCAGAACACAGAGAAAAAAGTAACCTTTCAAACAAAGGAAAATTTCAACAAAATGATACAAATTGGAATTGCTGTGTCAGCCAATATTCCGGTAACTAAATGGTGGAATACAAATATCTATACCAATTTATTTAATAACCATTATACAGGGTTATATCAAAATGGAATTAACAATGATCCTGTTGATGTTCAGTTTACCAGTTTCATGACAAATGTAACGAACAGTTTTACCTTAGGTAAAGGTTGGAGTGCCGAAATAAGTGGCTGGTATCGGAGTAAAGGCGCTCAGGGATTACTTGTTGCCAATGAAATGTATGCAGCTAATTCCGCCGTTTCTAAAACCGTGTTGAATAAAAAAGGAACAATTAAAATGGGAGTACGCGATATATTTTATACCCAGCAATTTAGTGGATATGCAAAATACAGTGATGTGGACGTAATTATTGCAAGCAGACGAGACAGCAGACAATTCAACTTGACTTTTAATTACCGTTTTGGTAAAAAGAATATCGCTCCGGCCAGAAGAAAGACAGGCGGTGCCGGTGAAGAACAAAACAGGGTAAAAACAGAAGGGGGCAATTAACGGGAACCTTTGATTATTGAACCAGATCCAAATGAAAATAATATCCCTGCTAATATTTAAGTGGGGATATTATTTAATTGCTATCCGGGTTTTATTCACCTGATATTATTTGAAACAAAAATTATGAATCATGCTTATTAAGAAATTGTTTTTGAATTGGAAGATTACGGTGACATTATGTTTTATTCCAGTACTGTTTTTTAATGAATCATTTGGTCAACAGCACCAACAATCCATGGAGCAAACCATTTTATATAAGGATAGTCTTTTCTGGTACGCTTATAATAATTGTGATGTACAGAATTTAGGTGATTTTTTTACAGACGACCTGGAATTCTACCACGATAAAGGGGGCATTACCATCGGCCTGGAAAACTTAGCGATGAGTATGAAGAAAAATTTGTGCAGCGATGAAAATTTCAGATTGAGAAGGGAGGAGGTAAAAGGTTCAGTGAAAGTTTTTCCGCTTCAAAAATCGAATGAAATTTATGGTGCTATTATTTCGGGCAGTCATTTGTTTTATATAGTTCAAAAAGGAAAAAAGGAAAAACTGGATGGGTTAGCCAGATTTACACATTTATGGATTTTAAAGGACAATCGGTGGAAGATGTCACGAATATTGAGTTATGATCATGGTCCGGCCCCTCAATTAAAACAGGATAAGATGCAAAACATAAATTAAGATCTGCCATTAGTTAAAGTAGCAGACTTGCTATATTTGCGATTATCAAAACCAATTTTTATGCCTTCATTTGATTTTGTAAGTAAAGTAGAAGCACAGGCTTTGGAAAACGCAGTAAATGTAGTCACCAAAGAAATTACGAACCGGTTTGATTTCAAGGGATCCCATGTTGTAATTAAATTGGATAAAAAGGAATTCAAGATTAACCTTGAAACTGATGATGACATGAAGATGCGGCAGTTGATGGATGTATTGATAAGCCGTGCACACAAACAGGGTATAGCCCCTGAAGCCTTTGATCTTTCAAAGGAAGGTGGGCAGATTGGGAAAGCATGGAAAAAAGAAGTGCTGGTAAGAAATGGTTTGAAGCAGGAAGATGCCAAGAAAATAGTAAAACAGATAAAGGATTCCGGGTTAAAAGTTCAGGCTTCTATAAATGACGATATCGTAAGAGTAACAGGAAAAAAAATTGATGATTTACAGGAGGTGATACAGGCTTCAAAAAGCTGGGAAATAGGAATTCCTTTGCAATATGAAAATATGAGGAGCTAAATGTGGAAATCCCTTCAAAAATTCTTAATAAAACCTGCATAAAAGGGAACCACCGGTTAGTAAAGAGTGAAGAATATCAGGCATAAAAATTTGGAAACAGCCTGAATCAAAATGTATCTTCAATATACAAACGCTGCAGAACAATTTGGAAACAGAGAGAAATGCAGTTTGGAGAAGTAGAAAATCTGTAAAAGGATTAGACACAACTCCTGAAAACATCAGGTAAAGTGAATATACTTTCGAAAGAAAGTATAGGAACAAAGTCTGATGTTTTCGTTTTTAATACATTTACCGGATTTCAAAAGCGAATTAAATAGCTCCAAAATAAGATTTGGTCAAAACTGATGGCCGTATTAACTTCGCCATCCTAAAAATTTATACAATTGGTACGGTAGAATCCGTGCAACATTAAAAATCAAAGAGTTATGAAAAAAGGCCTTCATCCTAATAATTATCGACTGGTTGTTTTTAAAGACATGAGTAATAATTATTCTTTCCTGAGCCGGAGTACTGCATCTTCTAAAGAAACAGTAAAATGGGAAGATGGCAATGAATACCCTCTGGTTAAACTCGAAATATCTAATACTTCTCATCCATTTTTTACCGGGAAAAATGTACTGGTAGATACGGCAGGACGTATTGATAAATTCAAAAGGAAATATGCTAAAAAAGCAGATTAAAACTCAATAAAAGATTCATAAGAGCCTCCTGATATTCCGGGAGGCTTTTTTAGTTTATGTGGTAAATTTTACTATTAAATCCCGTATTTTTTTTAAAGTATCTTGCCATAGAACTCAGCCCTTCATATCTATGAACAAGATCATATTTACCGAGCAATATTGCCAGCCTGAAAATCTTTATCCCTATACTTTAACCAGGCAGATTCAGGATATACGGATAGGTATTCTTACAATTAGGGAAAAATGGGAAGCCGTCTTGGGATTACCATCATTTGACCGGAATGAAGATGACTATAAAGACCTGGACAGATCAATAACAATTGAGGAAGCAGTAAAGGATGGGGTTTGTATAATGATTCATGGTAATGTACTTCCTTCTCCTGAAATTGTAACAGCCATACATGATCTTAATAATGGCGAATTCATAACAATAAATAAAAATACGGGTATAGTGTTTCGGTTTACCAAGGAGGAAATTAAGGAAAAGCATAAGATAGCAGTTTCAAAGGCAATCGAATTGAAAGAAGATGTAAAAACAATTCAGTATCCCTGGGATATCTTTCATTTAAATGATTGGGCCATTCGCCAGGATTTTGAGATGATAACCAAAGAGAGAAAATCCCAAACTATTCCTGATACCAACCAGTTGGTTAATGAATCGAATATTTTCTTAGAGGAAGGTGCCAGGGTTCAGCATAGTATATTAAACGCAGCTTCCGGTCCTATCTATATTGGAAAAAATGCTACTGTAATGGAAGGCTCATTTATACGTGGGCCCTTCGCCATGGGAGAGGGGTCCTGCGTGAAAATGGGAGCAAAGATATATGGTGCTACAACCCTGGGTCCTTATTGTGTTGCCGGAGGAGAAATAAAAAACTCGGTATTATTTGGTTATTCAAACAAAGCACATGACGGATACCTGGGAGATTCTGTTGTGGGCGAGTGGTGTAACCTGGGCGCAGGTACTACTAATTCTAACCTGAAAAATAATGCAGGTGATATAAAAGTTTGGACACCTAAAGGCCAGGTAAATGCCGGTTTAAAATGTGGTGTGATGATGGGTGATTATTCACGGACGGCCATCAATACTTCAATAAATACAGGTACTATTATTGGCGTTTCCTGCAATGTATTTGGAAATGGGTTGACCCCGAAATATATTCCTAATTTTTCGTGGGGTAGCGAGGGTTTAAAGCGATATGAATTTGAAAAAGCGGTGCAGGATATTGCTGGCTGGAAAAAATTAAAATCCCGGCTGATTACCGATAATGAAAAAAGCATTTTAACATATATCTTTAACCGTTTTTAATTTATTTTAGCCACCATAAAAAAAATAAAAATGCTTATGAGAAAACAGATCGCGGCAGCCAATTGGAAAATGAACATGACCTTTCAGCAAGGAGAAAAATTATTAGATGATGTTTTGACCGCCAACATTGTTCTGCAACCTCATCAACAGGCGATCTTTGCCGTGCCTTATCCTTACCTGTTAATGGCACGAAGTGAAGTAGATAACGCGGCGAATTATTATGTAGCCGCCCAAAATTGTTACCACAAAAAATCAGGTGCTTTTACAGGTGAAATTTCAGCAGAAATTCTTCATTCAGTCGGTGTACCATATTGTATTATCGGGCATAGCGAAAGGCGTGAATATTTCAATGAAACAAATGATGTGCTGGCCGGAAAGCTCGACCTGTGCCTGGAAAATTTTATAACTCCAATTTTCTGTTGTGGTGAACCGCTCACTATCCGGGAGGCAGGAACACAAAATGAATTTGTATCAACACAGATAAGGGAATCTCTTTTTCATTTAAATAAAGACGTCATAAAAGATATCGTAATTGCATATGAACCCATATGGGCCATAGGTACCGGGAAGACTGCCTCTACTGAGCAGGCACAGGAAATACATGCATACCTGCGTTCCGTACTGGCAGCACAATACGGGCAGGAACTAGCCGGGCAAATTCCTATATTATATGGTGGAAGTGTAAAGGCCGGCAATGCAAAAGAGTTATTCAGTTGCCCCGATGTGGATGGCGGACTGGTGGGCGGAGCCTCCTTAATTGCGGATGATTTTATTCAAATTCTTAAGGCACTTAAATGACCATTGCCAGGTGCTGCTTATTATATTATTATTAAGAGGAAGAAACAACTTATGCTGAGCCTTCTTAGTCCCCGCGTAATTGTAAATAATAATGAAATTTATCCATTATTAAGTTCGAAACCCATCCTCATTTTATCAGACAAAAATCATCTGACAATTGTAATGACGGATGGGTTTCATTTTACCAAACCAGTAGAACTTCAATTCGATCAACCTGGTTATTATAACCTGGGGGTAACCTGCATTCTTGACGACCTGCATTTATTGGGTGGTTTATTTGTTTTAGCGGTACTCTTTATTTTGGGTTTTTATACCGGGTCCTTGCTAATCAGAGTGCTTAGCTTTTTCCCTGTGGCCTGGTTCCTGGGTTTTTATTATTTCAATCGTAAGAATTTTTTGAAATTTCAAAAAGGGGAGAGGCCCCTTAGCCAAATAATGAAGGATTTCGACTCATGATTTTTTCTAGTGTGTAATGCCCGGAAGAATCCAATGCTTTTTGGTGCAGCCCGGAATAGACCTCAAAATTAAGATCATTGATTACCCTCACAATGTCGTTAGGTGTTTCATAACGGATAGCGCTATTTAAAAGGGGTTCATCCAGCGGTATCGTCTTCGGAATAAAGAATGGCTTTGAATATTTGATGGCATCACCTATGTTGCCGGAACATATACTTTTTCCATACTCTTCAATTATTCCATCCGAAATAGAAATTTTTGGTTGAGCAGGCATCCAAATAAAGTGACAGTCCAGCATGTATTTATCAAACTCTGGTTGGTCTATAATTTCGGCATCAAATATTTTCAAATTAGTATGTTTTTGAAGATATGCCAGGCAAAACTGGCGGGTGTTTTCACTATAGCCAGTCTTGAATACTCCCAGTAAACAAAGTTCAATTCTAATATTTTGGAGATCGGCTTTCTCCAATAACATTTTGATTTGAGAATAATCTCTTCTTCGTTCATCAACTGTTCCCGGTATTACAATTTTTACAGATTGATTTTTTTCAAAATTTAAAAAATATGATTGGTTAGGATCAAAGTAAGAGCCGGGTATTGAATAAATTTTCTTTCCCGGAGATATTTTATTTTTTAAATAAGGGACCATGGATTCAGCAAGGACATTAAATCCTGCTATTTTGTTTAATAATAATCTTTTACCTATAAATCTTACCAGGCTGGTAAAACTTAGCGAAGGCTTGTACTGAAATTGACCGTTTATATCATGAAGGGTAAGTACTGAACGGATTTTTTTTATTTTATTCAGGTGATAAACATAAGTAATAAAATTATCAGAAATGGTATTAAAATAGAGCAGATCATATGAACCGGTTGAAGTATAATCAAATATTCTTTTTATAAATCCGCGGTTGCTTTCATCTTTGGTTCTAACAATCCAGGTAAACCTGGTTGCTTTATGCTGAAGAAGGAAAAGAAGTTGCCTGTAGGCTTTCGGATAGACAAATATTGTTATTTCATTTTCCGGTTTGTCGAAGAGGCTAATGATTGTATTAGCCACTTCGAAATGATATGTTTCAAACAGCGCTATTTTCATACTTCCGGTTTTTTTATTCCTGTCATATTATAACCAAATAATTCTAGCGTAGTTACCTTTACCTCTATATAATTTTTTTCCTGAAACCATTTGTTTACTTCCTCAGGCTTATGCTCCCATCTGAATTCAGGACTGAACTGGTCCACCAGGGAAATCATTAATTCCCTTGAATTGAATTTGTCACGTTTCAGCAATTTGATCAAATAAAAGGGCGGAAAAAAAAATATTTTATACAAATTGTATTGAACCGAAAGTGGCAATTTGGAAGATACCCTTCTTATCCTAAGAATTAAATTGTGTATTAAATCCTTGCGTGGATGGTAGAGCCAAACACTAAGTTTGCCATATTGTCTTACGCATGATTCAATGCTAAAAAAGGACGCCTTGGTATCAGGTGTATGAATTAAAACACCACTACAGTGTACCAGGTCAAAAAGTCTTTCTTTTACCGGCAGAAATTGAATATCTCCCTGTATGAACAGAGCAGTTGGTTGCGTATTAATATGAAATGCTTTTTCGATGCTCTTGCTGATATCCATACCTAGTATGGTTGCGCCATAGGCTGCAACCATACTCTCAAGGATTCCATTGCCACAACCTGCATCCAGAATTAATCTTGAAGATAAAGATCCTGCATCTTCCCCTGTTTCTTTAAAAAACCGCTCCATCATTTCCTTTTTATCTGCATTCCATGTTTTATCCTGTTCATAATTAAAAAGCTTCCATTCAAATTCAAAACTCTTTTTTGTTCTTTTGTTTTTTCTTGTAACCTCCTTTATCAGTTTTAAATAAGTGTTGTGTAAATGACTGCTTCTTATTGAATAATCGGGAAGGTGTTTTTTAAGAAAGTCCTTGTGGTCTATAAAAGATTCAACCAGGAGTCTGGGTATTCCTTCTATTACCGGATAAAACCAGGATTCAGTTGCAAATAGAATAGCTTCTTTTATGATGTCCTGTTCATTGGTGCCATATTTTTTTTTGCCGTATGTAATAACCTGCATCCTTAATGGGCTTTTAGTTACCGGGCAACATAACAAGGAAAGCAGGTATTCCGTCATGATACATTTTATTATTAAATGCTATGGCCAATATTGAGAAAAGGAATGCCCTGATTAAACCTGGTGCCTGATGAATAGGAAATTATAATTTCCACATCACAGAAATAATAAATTAAAAAGGATTGCTCCATATTAAGCCTATTCTGATCTAACCTGTTTTATTAGTTAATTGCACTATTCAGCTTATAATGAATTTCACTTTAATATACTCCCGACCTTGTAATTTATATGCCTGAAAGGCAAAATTCTTTTGAACCATCTGAACAAAATGAAATTGAAACTAAATATATTATGTTTGTATTACTACCGTAGTAAATAACGGCTGCTGAATCTTGGCAAATATAAAGCGAAATCTTGTTTACAATTTCTTGTTATCCTTTAGCCAGGTACTGATTCCGTTATTAACAATTCCCTACATATCACGAATCCTGGATCCGGAAGGAATTGGCCATGTAAGCTTCATAGATTCTTTTACCTATTACTTTGTCGTGATTGCTGAATTTGGAATTACAGTGTATGGTATCAGGGAGGTGGCCAAAGTAAGGGACCAAAGAGAAAAGCTTTCGGGTTTGATCTCAGAGCTATACTTGCTACATCTTATTACTTCATCGGTAACGTTGGTATTTTATGCAGTTGCCGTATATTTTTTGTGGGAAAGGATAGGGGATGTTCGGTTGTTGCTATTTTCTGTTTCCTTTTTGCTGGTAAGTTTTTTTTCATGTGATTGGTATTTTTTAGGTAATGAAAGATTTGGATTTATTACTATCCGTTCTGTTGTTGTACGGGTAACGGGATTGATTTCTATATTTATCCTGGTAAGGCAACCAGCAGATTATTATATCTACTATGGTATTATCGTGGCATCTTCCGTGATTACAGTAATTTGGAATAATTTTATTTTGTTCAGGGAAGTAAACCCCTCCTTTAAAAACTCCAACTGGAAAAAGCACCTAGACAGGGTTTGGGTCATTTATTTAATTAATCTTTTTTATTCCATTCCCTTAATGCTGGACAATGTAATGCTGCGCCTGGTTAGCACAGCTTCCGCTGTTGGCATTTATTCATTTTCTATAAAAGTGGTAAGAATAAGTACAAATTTACTGGCTGATTCGTTTCTTGTCTTTTTTCCAAGGATTGTTTCATTAGCTAATAATAATGAGGTAGTTCAATTGCGGAGGAAGTTGCTGTTGAATGTGCAATTAATTTTATTGGTATCTATTCCGATGGGTGTCGGACTTTTTTTAATAGCGGGTGAACTGGCCCTTGTTTTTTTTGGTCAAAAATTTATTGCTGCTGCTGATGATCTCCGCCTGCTTTCGTTTTACCCTTTTTTGAAAAGTATGAGTTTGTTTTTCAGCAATTCTATATTAATTACCCACCATAAGGAAAAATCGTTTTTGAGAAACCTTATGGTAACCAGCAGCCTCTTTATACCAGCGGCCTTGATCCTTTCTTATCTTTACCAGGATTATGGAATCTGCATAGCATTAATTGCTACAGAATTTTTCCTGATGCTGTCAAATTATATGACGGTAAAAAAGAAGCTTCCCCTGTTACCCATATTTGACACCAGGACGGCCTTGCAGGCTGTGACCGGCAGTTTGATCTTTATCCCCATTGTAATTTTTGCCCGGTATTTTATCCACCAGGAACTTTTGCGTTTAGTGATAAGTATCATTGCCTGTATGGGATCTTATGCTTTATTTATATTATTCATTGCCCGGAATGAATTTGCCAATAACCTTATGCAGTTGGTACTGAAATTTTTCAAGAATAAATTATATTCCAAATAGTTGGTTTTGACATGGAGAAAACAATCAAAAAATATTATATCAGGCAATATTCTTATGATGAATACCAACATGGAGGTATTGGTTATACCGACGCTGAGACCATACTGGCCCGGGAAGGTTTTGTAGCGATAGATTTTCCTTGCCATCAACAATTTACCGTAAGGGCGAAACTGAAACGGTTGCTTTTTTTGTTTCGATTCTTATTTTCTATTTCTTCGCCGGCCCTGGTTGTTTTTATCTTTCCGGTATATGCGGGTATGTCCCGGTGGTTATTAAAATGCCTTTTATGGAAACGCAATATTCAGATTATTTGTATTATCGGAGACATTGATGGTATCAAGGATGGTAACGATAAAAAATTACGATCAGAAATAAAACAGTTACGCCGGTATAAGCATTTTATCGTTCATAATATATCTATGCAGCAATGGCTGCAGCAGCATATTAAAAGGCCCAATAGCTCTATTCTTGAATTTTTTGATTTCCTGGCTACACCTTATCATCTTGAAAGAAGGTTGTCGTTGGATATTGTTTTTGCAGGCCTTCTTGAAAAAAGTAAATTCCTGGAATCTTTGCATATGCTATTAGATAAACGGCCATCCTTTATCCGGTTTAATTTATATGGCAAAGGATTTACTCCATCCATGGCGAGGCACAATAATGTCAGTTGGTTAGGCCTGGAAAAACCCTATGCGTTGCCTGGGAAATTAAAAGGATCATTCGGATTAGTATGGGACGGAGATTCTATTGAAAAACCCGCAGGCAGCCTGGGAAATTATATGCAATATATCAGCCACCACAAAGTATCCTTATATATTGTCAGCGGTTTGCCTTTGATTGTTCCGGCATCTGCAGGTACAGCACCCCTGGTGGAAAAGTATAAAATTGGAATTGTAATTAATAGCCTTTTTGAAATTGAAAGCAGGATAGGAATGGTAAGCGAGGAAGAGTATTTTGAAATGAAAAAAAATATGCAGCCACTTGCTGAAAAAATCAGTTCCGGCGGCTGCATAAAAGAAGCATTACAAAAATTATTACCTGGAATACGAGTTAGTCAGTAAGTTAGATTTTCAGGTTTTTCATATAGGCTGCATCGGCCTCCACGGCTTGTAATGGAGTAGTGCCGGCATATTTTTCTTGTTCTACTATATAATACTCCATTCCATTTTCACTGGCCGTTTTCAGAATTTTTGGGAAATCAATACTTCCTTCTCCCAGTGTGCAGGAATCAGCGGCATCGGTTGCTCCTTTTGTACGATCCTTGACATGGCAAAGAGGGAATCTCTTATTATATTTTTTTAACCAGGGTTCGGGATCCTGGCCAGCAGCAACTACCCAATATAAATCCAGCTCATAATCAACCAAAGCTGGATCGGTATTGTTCATCATTACATCCTGGGGAAACTGGCCCTCCAGCTCCTTAAACGAATAATCATGATTGTGATAAGCAAAACGGATCCCGTTCTTTTTACATATCTCTCCCTTTTGGTTAAATTCTTCTGCAAATTTTTTAAAGTCATCTAATTTTTTCTGAGGTCCTTTATAGGGACAAATCAGGTATTTCATTCCAATAGCTCCAGCATCGGCCGCTTTCTTTTCAAAGTCTTTATTTATATCACAATGACTTGATACGATGACCATGCCCAGGTCATCCATATATTTCTTAAAATCAATGTTGCTCATGCCCCAAAACATGCCGTCTTTACCTTCAAAACTTTCAATTTGCCTATAACCAAATGAAGCAATTTGCTTTAAAACTCCCTTTGGGTCTTTGGGTAAATCGTCACGAAGCGTATATAATTGAAGGCCAAATGAAGGAATCACAGCTGAGGATACTGTGCTGTTATTGGCTGCATTCAAAGAATCTGAAGTCTCCTGTTCACTGGTTTTATCTTTTGAATCCAGGTTGCAAGCAATAGGAGCTAAGGCCAGTCCGGCTGCCAGGTGGCTACCTATTTTTAAAAATTTTCTCCGTTTAAAATCCATTTTGTTTTTCTTAAAGGGTTATAAATTATTTTATTCTGCCCATGCTTTATCACCTTTTTTGTAAGGGTATGCGCCATCATATTTTCCGGGAACAGGAATATGCCGCAATGCCTGTGTAGCTCCAGGTTTGGAAGTAAAAAATCCAAATAAGGTCAATTGCTTCATCATGGTGAAATAATGGGATGGATCGTCTTTCTTTTTGCCGCTTTGATGCTCCTTTGCTTCTTTATCAAGCGCAGTTAATAAGCTGGTGCGTTGTTCAGGGGTTGATTTCATGAAGCTGGCATTATTTGCTTTATTACTTGCTTCCTCCAATTTCTTAATACCCTCATGAAAGATCTGCTGATCCTTTTTATCGTAGCAATCATTTACCATTACCGTCATAAAAGATCCTACAGCCGCATCTTTGGCCCCGGGGGAACTTGTTCTGGGTAATATTGTTTCGGCCACTTCGTCCAGTAAAGTAATATCTTCTTCACTAAAAGTGCTTCCACCAGCATCAGGAGTATTGGTACATCCGGAAAGCAAAAATTCTCCCCCGATAAAGGCACTGCCTGTTACCAACGCAATCATTTTTAAAAGTTCTCTGCGATCCATGTTATTAATTTAAAAAGTTTAGTAGTTTAAAAGTTTTTCCAGGCGTGACATTTCCAATTTCTGAAAATATTTCCGAAGGTTTATCTTACAGGTTTCCTTTTTTTAATTCACTAACAGCAAAGTCCGCTGCCCTCGCTGTTAAAGCCATATAAGTTAATGAAGGGTTTACGCTTGATGCTGAAGTCATGCAGGCTCCATCTGTAACAAATACATTTTTAGCATCCCACACCTGGTTGTTTCCGTTGAGTACAGATGTTTTGGAATCTTTGCCCATGCGTGCCGTTCCCATTTCATGTATACCCCGCCCGGGGGTACCGTCTCCGTCCCAGCTTTTTACATTTTTCACCCCTGCCGATTCCAGGATTTCTTTAGCATCATTTTCCATATCAATTCTCATTTTCTTTTCATTATCCCGAAGTTCCACGTCAATAGCCAGTATATTCAATCCCCATTTATCTTTCCTGCTTTTGTCAAGTGTTATTTTGTTTTCATGAAGGGGTATCATTTCTCCAAAGCCACCCATTCCCATTGTCCATGTGCCGGGCTCACTAATAGCATCTTTAAATGCGCCGCCAATATTTAATTCGGCAATTTCACGACTCCATCCCTGGCGGCTGGCACCTCCCTGGTAACCAAAGCCGCGGACATAGTCTCTCTTGTCGCTGCCAATATTTCTAAATCTGGGAATATAAATTCCATTAGGTCTGCGGCCATAAACGTATTTGTCTTCATATCCTTCTACTACTCCCGATGCGCCTACCCCTAAATGATGGTCCATTACATTATGACCTAATTCACCTGAGCTGCTTCCCAATCCGCCAGGCCATATATCTGTGGCTGAATTCATCAGGATCCATGCTGAGTTAAGAGCAGATGCATTGACAAAAACAATTTTCGATTTGTATTCATAGGTCTTGCTTGTTTCGGCGTCTACAATTTCAACTCCTGTTGCTTTCTTGCTGTCTTTATCGTATAAAATTTTAGTTACAATTGCATAGGGCCTTAATGTAAGATTCCCGGTGGCCATTGCGGCAGGTAAAGTTGAAGATTGCGTGCTGAAATAAGCTCCAAACGGGCATCCGCGCCAGCACCTGTTGCGGTATTGACAATTCACACGCCCCTGCTCCGGTTTAGGTTCGGTTATATTTGCCGTGCGACCGATGAACATATGCCTTGTACCTTTATAATGTTGCTTTATTCTTTCTGCCACATCCTTTTCAACAATATTCAATTCCATTGCAGGTAAAAAGTCGCCATCAGGCAGCACATCCAGTCCTTGTTTGGAACCGCTAACGCCGGCAAATTTTTCAGCATGGCTATACCAGGGAGCAAGATCTTTATACCTGATAGGCCAGTCAACACCAAAACCGTCCGTTATATTCTCTTCAAAATCCTGTTCACTCCAGCGATAACTTTGGCGGCCCCATGTAAGGGAACGGCCACCAACATGATAACCACGAAACCAGTCAAATCGTTTTATTTCCGTATACGGACTTTCCTTTTCATTCACCCACATATCAAGTACTGTTTCATTAAGCGGGTAATCTCGTTTCAATACCGGGTAGTCTTCGATCATCTTTTGTGTCCGCGTACCCCGGTGTGGAAATTCCCAGGCTTCTTTATTTGCGTTTACATAATCCTTTACGTGTTCGATATTACGGCCACGTTCCAGCATCAACACCTTAAGCCCTCTTTCGGTTAACTCTTTTGCAGCCCAGCCTCCGCTTATACCGGAGCCGATTACAATTGCATCATAAACATTGTCTGCCATATTAAAAGTTTGTAGTTTTTTTTGAATAATTACCTGTGATCAAATATTCCGATGGTGAAATGAAAACTTAGTTTCTCCTTTAAAATTGTATTCTTTTTTTTATTCAACTTCAGGATTTCGAGCTGTATCTGCGGCTTAAAAAATAGTGAAGATGTTCTTCCGTATTATTTAAACTGTAATCATGAATTAAATATTTCCTTCACGCCTGCTTTATTAGGGTATCTAAACTTATCCTAAACATCGATGATTTATACATCACATATCTTAACTGCTTTTTTGAGGGAATCAATTTTCTCTTCATTATTTTTTCCGGTGGGAATAAATTCCTGTGCTATATATCCTGTATGTCCTGTTTCCAATATTGCCTTGATGATAGCAGGATAAAACAGTTCCTGGCTATCGTTGATTTCATGCCGCCCCGGAACACCTCCTGTATGATAATGACCGATATATTGATGATTATCCCGGATCGTCCTTATCACATCTCCTTCATCTATCTGCATGTGATATATGTCATATAATAATTTAAAATTAGGAGAGCCAATCGCCTTACACAGTTCAACACCCCACGGTGTTTTATCACACATATAATCCTTGTGATCAACTTTGCTGTTTAATAATTCCATTTGGATTATGACATTATTCTTTTCGGCTATGGGCATGATTTGTTTTATTCCTTCAGCGCAATTTTTTAAGCCGGTTGCATCGTCCATACCATTCCGGTTGCCGCTAAAACAGATTAGGTTTTTATAGCCGGCTTTGGCGACAAGGGGTATTGTTTCCGTATACTCCTTGATTAATTGTTCATGAAATTTGGGATTATTCCATCCTTCGGTCAGGCTTACCTTTCCACCAATATAACACATGGAACATTCCAGGCCATATTGTTTAAGAACAGGCCAGTCTTTTGGAGCTATAAGATCGATAGCTTTTAATCCAATTTTTTTTGCCTCTTTGCAAAGTTGTTCCAGGGACAGAAACCCATAGGTCCACTGGCACACAGAATGATTTACGCGACCTTTAAGTTTTTGTTCTTCCATATTTTTTGATGTAAGAGAGGTTATAGGTTGCATAATAGCCGCTGCTAAGGTGCCGGAGGCCAATTGTTTAATTACTGTTCGGCGGGATGAGATTTTTTTCATATTAGCTGGTCCTCAATTTACGAATGATTAAATAAATAATAAGCCCGGAGATTAAATTTGTTTTTTCTCGTTTTTAAAGAAAATGAAGAATAATAAAAATACAACGGCTGCTATCGCCGACGGAATAAGCCATATCATCTTGTAATCAAACACATTTTCAGAAATTCTGTAGGCATCCGTTATCATGCCGGCTATTTCAAATCCAATGAGCATGCCTATGCCATAGGTGGCAAGGGTTATAAGACCTTGCGCCGAACTCTTATATTTTTCGCCAGCTTTTGAGTTGGTATATATATATCCGGATACAAAAAAGAAATCATAACAAATGCCGTGCAGGGCAATACCAATGATAAGCATAAAACTCAGTTCGCCGCCATTGCCAAAAGCAAAAAGAGCATACCGTATGGCCCAGGCCAGCATGCCTACAAGAATGGTTCTTTTAAATCCAAAGCGGGTAAAAAAAACCGGTAAAGCCAGAAGAAATAAAACCTCAGATATCTGGCCAATTGTCATTTTCCCTGTTGGGTTCGTTACCCCACTATTCGTTAAAAAAGCATGAGCTGTCTGGTAATAGAATGCAAGAGGTATACAAATAAGAATAGAAGCAATAAAAAAGATTGCAAAATTTTTATCTTTTAAAAGTTTGAGCGCATCCAGCCCGAGTAATTGTTTCAGACTTACTTTTTCCCCGGGGCTTTTTGCAGGCGGTGTTTTTGGCAATGTGAAACTTAATATTCCGAGTGCCAGGGAAGCTGTACCTGAAAGTAAAAAAGTATTTCTTAAAAGTCCATCACTCACATTTGCTTCCGAATCCCAGTGAAACAGATAACTGATTAGCAAACCCGCAACTATCCAGCCTATGGTTCCATACACCCTAATACCGGAAAATTCTTTTTCAGGGTCTTTGATCTGGTTAAATGAAACTGAATTGACCAGGGCTAGCGTAGGCATATACAATATCATATACACCAAAACATAAGGATAAAAATTGCTGATATTATTTGCGCTGAACATCTGGTACATGAGAAATGCACCTGCAATATGAAGAACTCCTAATATTTTTTCAGCATTGATATATTTGTCAGCTATCAATCCAATAATAAAAGGTGCGATAATAGCGCCCCAGGACTGCGTGGAAAATATCCGAGCCGTTTCACCTCCTGTTGCGTCAAGATTAGTGCCCAGGAAAGTGCCCAGTGTAACAAACCATCCTCCCCAGATGAAAAATTCAAGGAACATCATTAAAGAGAGTTGGACACGAACTATTGGATTCATCTTTAATTTTTATGCTGGTTTAGAAAATGTATTGTTAAAAACTATTTCTTTGTTTTGGGAATCCCCAAACGCCTGACTTATCCTAAAGCTGGATGGCGCATGGGAAAGGACAAATTTATTTTCAATGTCTGTATTAATCCTGCCCGGATTACAAATGAAAGCGACTTGCCAGATAAGGCCAAACAACTTGCGTTAAAAAGTTGATTTTTATTTACGGCTTGCATGTCGTTAGATTTGTATTTTAGATGGTTGTAAAATCTAAATGTACTATTTTTAAGCACACATAAATATGGCAATTAACTTTTTAGTTGAAAACAATTAAAATCAAACGGTTGATAGTATGAACAGGAAATTAAGAATGGGAATGATAGGTGGCGGACCAGGAGCTTTCATTGGGGCCGTACATCGCAGCGCTGCTTTAATGGATGGTGAAATAGAATTAGTATGTGGCGCCTTCAGCAGTGATCCCGAAAAATCAAAACAAGCAGGACTGTCCTTAAATCTTTCGACACAACGCGTTTACGATTCCTATAAAGAGATGATACGAAATGAAAATTCGTTACCGCAGGAAGAACGGATGGACCTGGTAAGTATTGTAACGCCCAATCATGTTCATTACGAACCGGCGAAACTTGCACTTGAAAATGGGTTTCATGTGGTGTTGGATAAACCGCTGGCATTTGATTTAAAGGAAGCACTTTCATTGCAGGAAATTGCACGGAAAAGTAGCTTACTATTTTGCCTTACTCATACCTATACAGGTTATCCAATGGTGAAGGAGGCGAGGCAGCAAATCTTGAGTGGTAAATTTGGTAAGATCAGGAAAGTGTATGTGGATTATCCGCAGGGATGGTTGACCAATCTTTTAGAAGCAAATGATAGCAGCCACTATTCACGGAAGCAGGCCACCTGGAGAACGGATCCCGCTCAGAGTGGAATAGCGGGCGCCATGGGGGATATAGGAACACATGCATTCAACCTGGCAGAATATGTTACCGGTCTGCAGGTAACCCATATGTGTGCTGACATTAATATTGTTGTTGAAGGCAGAAAATTGGATGATGACGGCACTGTATTATTAAAATTTGATAATGGGGCCAGTGGCTTTTTATATGCCACCCAGGTTGCCGCCGGGGAAGAGAATAATACAAGGATTCGGGTATATGGAGAAAAAGGTGGTATAGAGTGGATGCAGGAGGATGCAAATACGCTGAAAGTAAAGTGGCTTGATAAACCGGCAGAAATATTCAGAACAGGTACTCCTTATCTTGGAAGTTTTGCCCGGCACAATACCCGTGTTCCTGCGGGCCACCCTGAGGGATATTTAGAAGCATTTGCAAATTTGTACAGAAATTTTGCTTTATGTGTTAAAGCGAAGATGGAGGGCATTGAACCACAACCGGAGTGGCTTGATTTTCCTGGGGTAGATGATGGAGTCAGAGGAATGAACTTTGTTGAAAAAGTAATTGAAAGTGGAAGGAGTGAAACAAAATGGACTGCATTGTAACATTCAAACATAATTTTTCAATAGTTTTATTAACCAAACCGTAAAATTTTTTGAAGCAATCATTTTACGGAAAAAAAATTGAGGGTTCAGGATATGACAACTATTCAAGGTCCGGGAATTTTTTTAGCACAATTTCTTGGCGATAAGGCTCCTTTTAATAACCTGCGTTCCATTTGCCTGTGGGCGGAGAGTATTGGTTTTAAAGCCGTACAGATTCCTACCTGGGATCCGCGTTGCATTGATCTGCAAAAAGCGGCTGAAAGCAAAACCTATGCTGATGAATTAAAAGGTACCATCAATGAATGTGGCCTGGAAATTTCAGAATTATCAACCCACCTGCAGGGACAATTGGTTGCAGTTCATCCCGCCTACGATGATCTTTTCGATGCATTTGCTCCTGATGCGTACAAGAAAAATCCTAAAGCAAGGACCGAATGGGCCATTCAGCAATTAAAGTATGGAGCGAAAGCTTCTCAAAATTTAGGATTAACCGCTCATCCAACCTTTAGTGGTTCTTTGCTCTGGCATACTTTTCATCCCTGGCCACAACGGCCTGCAGGATTGGTGGAAGCCGGATTTACTGAACTGGCTAAACGATGGTTACCTATTCTTAATTATTTTGACGAATGCGGCGTTGACGTTTGCTATGAAATTCATCCGGGTGAGGATCTGTTTGACGGAATTACTTATGAAATGTTTCTGGAAAAAGTAAATAATCATTCCAGGGCCTGCTTATTATATGATCCATCCCATTTTGTTTTGCAACAATTGGATTATAAACAATACATCGATTTTTATCATCAGCGTATAAAGGCATTTCATGTTAAAGATGCCGAATTCAATTCCACTGGTAAGCAGGGTACATTTGGCGGTTATCAAAGCTGGCTCAACAGGGCTGGCCGGTATCGTTCACCTGGAGATGGCCAGGTGGATTTTAAAACTATCTTTTCAAAGTTGACGGAATACGATTATAAAGGTTGGGCTGTAATGGAGTGGGAATGCTGCCTGAAACACCCCGAGGACGGAGCGAGAGAAGGAGCAGAGTTTATTCAAAAAAATATTATCAGAGTGACAGAAAAAGCTTTTGATGATTTTGCAGGCGTGGGAGCCGATGAAGATTTCAACCGATCCCTTTTAGGATTAAGTTAGGAGATTTAGATGGTAATCAACTTACCCGGATCAATTTTACTCAAAGCAAACAAGCAATTTCTTATTTAGATAAAAATTAAAAAACAGGTTTATGAAAAGAATAATCGTAACGGCCATAGCATTTACAGCATTAGTAGCTTGTAATAGTAATGATGATGGTAAAAAGGAAGCTACTGAAACAAAGGAAGAACCAAAAAAGGAAGCATCTATTTCTGACAATCCCGATTACCAGGCGGGTTTGGCTCTGATCGCTCAAAGCGATTGTTTAACCTGCCATAAAGTGGATGAACAATTAACCGGGCCATCATATAGAGATGTGGCGAATAAATATGCCAGCCAGGCACCGGCAATCATTCCTCAGCTTGCAGAAAAGATAATTAAAGGTGGCACCGGAGTATGGGGCCAGGTACCCATGTTGCCACATCCAAGTTTGTCCCAGGCAGATGCAGAAACAATGGTTAAATACATTCTCTTATTAAAAACAAACTAAAAAAATGATCAGAAAATTATTATTGGGATTCACATCCGTTGTGTTATTTGCATGTAACAACGAAAGCAGCCATACTCCAACAACGGAAGAAGATTCAGTTTCTTCAACAGCGGCAACTATGAACAATACTTTAACTGAAGACGAAAAAAAAGATGGGTGGGAACTATTATTTGATGGTGTTTCAACCAAAGGATGGCATAGATACGGAGATGCTGGTGTAGGTGCCGCCTGGAAAGTTGCTGATGGAAATTTATACCTGGATGCCACTAATAAGGAAAACTGGCAGGTTAAGGACGGAGGCGATATAGTCAGTGACAATGAGTATGATAATTTTGAATTAAAGCTGGATTGGAAAATTGATACTTCAGGTAACAGCGGTATCATTTTTTATATAAATGAAGACAGTGTAAAATATGAAAGATCCTGGCATACCGGCATGGAAATGCAGGTGCTTGACAATAATGGACACCCGGATGCTAAAATAATTAAGCACCGCGCCGGTGATCTTTATGACCTGATTTCAAGTTCAAAGGAAACAGTAAAGCCAGCACTAGAGTGGAACCAGGTTCGTATACAATCTAAAGATGGCAAATTGGATCTTTATTTAAATGATGAAAATGTGGTATCCACTACGCTCTGGGATAATAACTGGAAAAAATTGATCGCAGGAAGCAAATTTAAAAGTATGCCCGGTTTTGGTATATTTAAAAAAGGCAGGATCGGTTTACAGGATCATGGTGATGTGGTTTGGTTCCGGAATATTAAGATCAGAAAAATATAAGTAATCAGCTTGTTAAACTATAAAAGGGGCCAGGCCCCTTTTTTTTCGTTTTTATCTGTTTCATTTTAAACCAATAAAACCAACTGTTATGAACACAGAAATTTTTTCAAACATTAACTGGCTTGCCGTTTTGGTAGCGGCCGTTTCTTATTTTATGCTGGGTGCTTTATGGTATTCAAAAGGCTTATTCGGAACTAAATGGGCAGCTGCAGTAGGAATGAATATGAGCGACCCCGATAAAAGCAAAGGCATGGCAAAAATGATGATAGGAACCTTTGTGTTGATATTGGTTACATGTGTTGGTATTGCCATGCTTGTTACCCGGCTAGATCTGTCGGTCATTCCATCTGCGATTAAACTAGGCCTTATTACCGGAATTTGCTTTGCTTCTACTGCTGTTTCTATCTCTTTTATTTATGAAAGCAGGCCTGCAGCTTTATATTACATTGACTGCGGTTATCACCTGGCCGGCCATTTGATAGTTGCCATCATCCTGGTGCTGTGGAGATAAATTTATTGTAAATCAAAATAATAAGAATAGCTGATAGCATTCATCAATGTTCAGGTTTGTATGGGATGTTAGCTATTTTTATTTATTCTACTTTAGTAATCTTTAAAACGTTGGTAGGTAAATGCAAATGGATAGGGGTACTACCCGTGCTTACAACTATTTCACCTGGTTTTAAAAAACCACGTTCCTTCAGAACAACAATCTGATCATAGAAAATTTCATCCAGGCTGTCTTCCTCATCATAATAAAAAGCCCTCACACCCCAGCTTAAACTCAATTGGTTTACCAGTGAACGCTTTTTAGTAAAAATATATAATGGCGATTTAGGCCTGTAACTGCTAAGCATCCATCCAGTATATCCGCTTTGGGTCATACCAATTATGGCGTTGGCCGAAATATCACTGGCAATTTTACATGCATTATAGCATATCGCATCACTCAGGAAGGAAGGGGAGTGAGCAAGTGGTGTAAGATCCTGTTCCCGGTCATAACGGTATTCAGTACGTTCTACTTCCATAATAATTCTGCGCATGGTTTCTACCACCAAAGTGGGATGCTGGCCCGTGGCAGTTTCTCCACTAAGCATTACGGCGTCTGCTCCTTCAAGTACGGCATTGGCAACATCCGTAATTTCACTCCGGTTGGGCTTTACCCTGTCAATCATACTTTCCATCATCTGTGTAGCCACAATAACCGGTTTTCCCCGGTGAATACATTTACGGATAATATCCCGCTGTGCCATGGGAACTTTTTCAACCGGCAACTCTACACCCAGGTCACCGCGGGCTACCATCACACCATCTGATTCCAGGATGATATTGCGCAGATCGGCCAATGCAGATGGCATTTCAATTTTTGCCATCACTTTAACCGGGCTATGACGTTGCATTACCATTTTCTTGAGGTTTATGATATCCTCTGCTTTGCGTACAAATGATAATGCCATCCAGTCCAGTTCATGCTCGATAATGAATTCAAAATCTACCATGTCTTTCTCAGTCATGGAGGGTAAAGAAATGGCCGTATCCGGAAGGTTTACTCCTTTTTTTGGAAGTAGTATACCTCCGTAGGTTACTTTTACTTTTACGTCGCCTGAGTCAGTAATTTCTTCCACTACCACTTCCAGTTTCCCATCATCAATTAATATTTTTTCTCCAACATTTACATCGTTATGCAGGTTAGGGTATGAAATATAAATCCTCTCCTTATTTCCAATTACTTTTTCCTTGGAGGTGAAGGTGAGAATGTCGCCGGCATCAATTTTTAAAGCGCCGTTTTCCATTTCTCCAACGCGAAGTTTCGGTCCCTGCAGATCTCCCAGGATAGCGATATTGTACGGCTGGGTGTCATTTATTTTGCGGATAAGCTGGATAATATTTAATTTATTTTCATGGGAGCCATGTGAGAAATTTAAGCGAAAAACATTGACGCCTGCTTTTACCAGTTCCAGCAATTTCTCATAGGTATCACAAGCAGGACCCACCGTAGCTACGATCTTTGTTTTATGATTTGTATGCATCCTGCCGGCATCTCTGTCCATATCTGAATGAAAATATTTTTCTGCGGTTTTGGCCATGTTTGTATTTATCATTAAAAGTTATTAATAAATTACCTGAAAGGTAACGGATGCCTGTTAAAAGAAACAGATTTTCTTACTTACTTTATAACATAAGCAAAGAAAGCCGGGAATTTAAATTAAGTCGCCAGTATCTTAACGATCTTCATCCATTCCTGCCCGATCTTTTGTTTTTCCTTCACCGCTTTATCCAGGGGTGTATAGTGGATTTTATTATTAATAACGCCAACCATTACGTTCTTTCGACCAACCAGCAAACTTTCTACCGCATAATATCCCATGTGACTTGCAACCAGCCTGTCATCACAAGTTGGGGAGCCACCTCTTTGAATGTGGCCCAGCACACAAATCCTTACATCGGCAGATGGCAATCTTTTTTTAATAATTTCAGCAAGTCCACTGGCACCACCGGCACCATCATAACCTTCAGCCACCACAATAAGGTTTACTAATTTTTTTCTTTTTTCTTTTTCGGTAAGCGAAGCTATGATAGACTCTATATCAGTTTTAGTTTCGGGAATAAGTATGTTTTCTGCTCCGGTAGCAATGCCGCTATGCAATGCAATATATCCGGCATCCCGCCCCATCACTTCTACAATGAAAAGACGATCATGTGCATCCATGGTGTCCCGTATTTTGTCAATAGCGCTGATAGCTGTGTTTACCGCGGTGTCAAAACCAATAGTAACATCTGTGCCAGCCATATCCTTATCAATAGTGCCAGGCAAACCAACACAGGGTATATCAAATTCATTACTGAATATTTGCGCTCCCCGGAAGCTGCCGTCGCCACCAATAATAACCAGCCCGTCAATTCCTCTTTTGTGCAAATTTTCAAAAGCAAGTTTACGACCCTCGGGTTCCATAAATTCCTTGCAACGGGCCGTTTTTAAAATTGTACCTCCCCGCTGTATTATATTAGCTACTGATCTTGATTCCATTTTGAATATGTCGTCTTCCAGCATTCCCTGGTACCCCCGCATGATGCCAAATACTTCAAGTCCATGATGGATGCCTGTACGTACAACCGCCCTGATGGCAGCATTCATGCCTGGTGAATCACCGCCTGATGTAAGAACTCCGATCTTTGAAACTTTTTTTGTCATTATTTTTTTTAATAACTGTTTTATAATTAATTAGCTCATAAAAGAGAAGAAATGAAAAAAAAATTCCTTCAAAAGCGCACCAAAAGTAAGGTTTTGTTTGCATTGTCTATTTAGAATACACATTCATTATGGTATTTATACGAATAGGTGTTAGTGTTTGAAGCATGTATTACATAATCATGAAACATAAATAACAGGTTGAAATCAGTTGAATCAAATATCCACAGCTCCTTAAATTGTATTCTTTAGAGGTGATGACATTTTTATGCCCGAAAATATATTCCTGGTCATATTATTTTAAGAGGCTAACAACCGGATGCATTAATTATCTATATTGAATTTATTATACCAAATAATATTGTTGTGAAAATATTAGTTACTGGAGCAAACGGATTTTTGGGATTTTATTTAATTCGCCATTTACTGGAGTTAAAATATACTGTTATAGCCACGGGAAAGGGAGAATGCCGCATCCTTTTTTCTACATATGAGAATTTTGTTTATATCCCAATGGATTTTACTGATCCTTTCGCAGTTCATGACGTTTTTGAAAAATTCAGGCCAGAAATTGTTATACATGCTGGCGCCATGAGCAAGCCGGATGAGTGTGAACAAAATCAATGGACAGCTTATATTGTTAATGTTGAAGGTACTGTTACCCTGCTAACCAATGCAGCAGAACAAAAAAGTTTTTTCCTGTTTGTTTCTACTGATTTTATTTTTAACGGAATGAAAGGTATGTATGCAGAGGAGGATGAACCTGCTCCTTTAAATTATTATGGCAAAACGAAACTTGATGCGGAGGAAGCTGTGAGAGAATACGAACATGATTGGGCTATTATAAGAACCGTCCTGGTATATGGCAAGCCCGTTATGAGTCGTTCAAATCTGCTGACCGTTGTTAAAGAGAAACTTGAAAAGGGGGAGATGTATAGCGTTTTTGACGATCAGAAACGAACACCCACTTATGTCGAAGACCTGGCATCAGGGATAGAAAAGGTAATAGAAAAAAGGGCAAAGGGCATTTATAATATTTGTGGCAAGGATTTTATGTCACCTTATGAAATGGCTTTTAAAACTGCCACCTTCCTTGGTTTGGAAAAAGATCTGCTAAAGAAGATAAACGCTTCTGATCTATTACAACCGGCTAAACGACCTGCAATAACAGGTCTGGATATTACAAAGGCTACCAAGGAATTGGGATACCAACCTGTTTCATTTGAAGAAGGATTGAGAAAAACTTTTTCATGATCATTTTTCATGACCTTTTTCAAAATTTTTTTCTCCGGCTTGTATGGCAACATTTAATTGATTCTCGAAAGGAGGAATGGGGCAATTATATTTTCCACTAATGTAAGCACAATAAGGATTGTATGCTTTATTGAAATCAACTAATACCTTGTCGCCAATAATGTCAGAAATTACCAGGTCAATATATCGGCCGGATACATAAGTTTCTTCACCGGAAGTGAGATCAGAAAAGGGTAAAAAAAGGTGCTCTTTATATTCATCCATATTCATCAGGTTTTGAGACTGGTAAATATTTAAGGCGACAGATGTATCATTGATGCTGAAATGTAAAGAGCCATATATCCTGAAGGTTTTTCTTACTGCTCCCGAAGTCTCCATACTGAACCATTTATTATTGGTGGTTTTCTTAAACCGGGCCATCACTCTGTATTTTTCATCAACAGGAAAAAAGCGGAAGTATTGTGTGTCATCACCTTTTATAACTTCGTGGTGGTTTACATAGTTGTGTAAATAGTCATTCAGGGAATCCATATAATTACTCAGAGAATCGGTATGGGTTACCTGGCCAGCTGCCGTCATAAAAGAAGAGACAATCAAAAAACTAAAAAGAGTTTGTTTTATTTTCATTTAGAAGCCCACAAAAAATTATTGATGTAAAGGTAAATGTACTTCAGCCATCATACACCTGGCACTCCCTCCCCCATTTGTTTCGATAGTAAGAAGAGGGGAGTGTATAATGCGGTTATATTGGCTGAGTTGATGAACCTGGTCATTTGTTAAGGCTTTATAGGCCTGGGTTGACATAACAAGCAATTTTTCTCCCTTGTCATTTTCTACCTGCAGCATATTGCCTGCAAAAAAATTCATTTGCTTAAGCGTAATGGCCACCACCTCTTTATTGGTATTGATGAGCGAATTAATTACCAATTCTTTTTGAGCAGGTTCAGTTATACATTCAAGACAGATAACCGCATACCGGTCAGCTATACACATTAATACATTTGTATGATAAATGGCTTGGCTGTTTCCGTCTGATGCATTAAATACAACAGGAGTGTAATTCATATTCCGGCAAAATTCCGCCAATAACTTTTCATTTGTCCTTGGGGAAAGACAAGCATAGGCTATGCGATTTTCACGGTCCAGCACCATGCTGCCGGTTCCTTCCAGGAATAGATTCTGTTCTTCATAATTGCTCAGGTCTATCTGCCTGCGGATCGAGAATTTTTTAGCGATCTTTTTTATAACATGTTCTTTTCTTTCCGATCTCCTGTTTTCAGCATACATAGGATAAAGCAACATGGTGCCATCCTGGTGAAAGGATACCCAGTTGTTGGGGAAAATAGAATCGGGGGTATGGGGAACGGCCGTGTCTTCCACTACCGTAACATCTACACCATTGCTTTGAAGCAAGGTCACAAAGTCATTAAATTCTTTTAATGCTTTTTCCTGAACATCTTTATCTGCGTTTTCAATTTGGAAAGCATTATTCACTGCCGTTTCAGCATTAAACCCAAAATTTATTGGTTTTATCATTAACAGATGTGAAGTTGTTTGGGACATGGTAAGCTGAATTAAAATAGATCAAACCCGAAATTTAATGATCCCCTTTTAAAGAAAAATAACAATTGAAATCTTTATGCCATTTATGATTAATCGATATCATCTCGTAATAGCGGCATGCTCATGCAATGAAATCCTCCCCTGGCTCGCGATAATTCTGCTGAAGGCATAGTGATTAGAGTATTCTCAATATCTTTTACCCTGCTCTCTCCATTCTCCAGTTGCTTCAATAAATCATGTACATGAATAATGGTAAAGCCAGCTTCCTTAAAAGCTTCTACCGTTTTATCATTGCGGTCATATCCCAGCACCACACCTTCTTTCAATGCAAGCAGGTTGCAAGAGTCTGTCCATTGTTCCCGGGCATCATAAGGAAATTCATTATTACCGGAATAAATAAACTGAACTTTTTCATCCGACTGCATGTCGGTTTTGCTGATATCAGCCAATAATTCTTCCAGGTTATCAAAGTATTCAGGTTCAGACGGATCTTTTTTTCTGAATTGAGTAATCTTTATTTTATCTTCTTTTTTTGATCCCTCTAACACCCGCTGCACAGGATCCGCACCTTCCATTTTTATTGCCTTTTTTGAAAAAGCTCCAAGTAAAATCCAAATATTCCTTTTGATTTGTGTAAAAACGGTATCAATATGCATATAGTCCCGCTTTTTCGGGATCTTGATCACGGTGATTTTCTTAACTATGTTTTTTTCAAATAATACTTTTATACATTGATGGGCAGCTTCCATAGTTGTTCTTTCGCTTATACCAACCAACAAGTGATCTTTGGTAACAACCATTATATCTCCCCCTTCAAGGGTTACTTTTTTGTCATCCCCGTCTCGTGGCAGCAGGAAATGATGTGAAGTGTCGGGCAGTTCTATAATATTTTTCCGGTATTCGGCGAAAAGTGGATGACAATAAAAAATGTATTTCACCAGCAATGCTTCCCGGGTTCTTGCTTTTTTTGCAGGCTTATTGAGAAGAATGTGATCATTAATTACTATGCCGATGTCGCGGGTAAATATAAAATTGGGAATGGGAGGGAAAAGCATTTCCTTGTCATCGGTTGTGCCGCTGATAAATATTTTGGCGAGCTGTTTGCCGTTCAATGCCGCCAGTTCATCCTGTAGTTCATAAGAACAATTTTCGATAGCACAAACGGAGGCCACTAATTTTAGTTTTATTTCGTGATCCTCCAATATCTCAGCAAGCAGCCATTGCAATTCAACAACTTTATCAGATTTAAAAAAATCCGGGTGATCAGGTTTGTAAAACTTAAAATTGTTTTTGCTATCATCCCATTCTGCCAGGCGGCCTTTTATTTTTTCAGGATCCAGGAAGTAGAGTAGAAGTTTGGTGTAATAATCATATTCTTTTCTCCTGATAGTTTCCAGGTGAACAATATCTTCAAATAACCAGTCCTGTGCTTTAGAAGGAACTACTTTTCCCAACCCGCTGTCCGGGCTATGTACCAGTAACCGGCGGAGAGTGCCTACCTCCGAAGTAACAGTAATTTTATTGCTTGCCTTTGCCATATTTTCTAAAGGTAAAGTTTTCGGTTGCCGGAATATAAATATTATTGGTTATGCGACTAACCAATAATATTATCCGGTCAAAAAAAATTAATCTGTATTCTACAAAGAAACGTTTACTGGTGTACAGCTAACAATGGAACAGTTGTATTAAAGGCCAGCTTTTTTGTATGGCTGCTGCTCAACAAACTATTCATAAACGTGTGATTCTTTGGAATAATTATGAGCAGGTCTATATTCTTGTCTATAGAGAATTGTTCAATAGCTTCATAAAAATCATTCATGCCAATAAAATAAAATTCAGGATTGTAATTAGCAAAAATTTCCTGCATTTTAGCTCTTTCAGAAAGGTATTCATCCGTAAGCGAAACGTAATGTTGATTGTCTATGTTCACAATATGAATATTGACAGTGAACATGTCTAATATTTCCCGGATAGCAGTGATAGGTGTTGTGTCTTCCACATTTTTAAAATCGGAGGCCAGGCTTACATTGGTAATGCCGTTATATCTTGCAGTTGGGGGAATGATCATAATCGGGCAGATATTCGCTTCGGCCATTTTTACAGAATTACTTCCCACCAGGAACTGCCGCCACTCATCTTTTTCATTGATGCCCATAATGATCAATTCAGCAGTTTTCTGGTAAGCAAGCCTGCCCAGATTATCTATCAGGTCTGTTCCAAATTCTTTTACTGTTTCAATATTAGATACACCTTTTTGTTCCAATTCCGCTTTCAGGCTTAGAAGATACTGTTCGGCAGTGGATGCTTCATCTTCTTCCTTAAACATGTTGTATAATATAACACGGACATTTTCTTTATTACTTAGCATAGCGGCCCCATAACGTGCTGCATTCAAAGATGTCTCTGAAAAATCTATAGGTATAATAATGTCTCTCATATTGGCTTTGATTTAATGAAACAAAGAAACTGAAAATAAAGAAATAATGGAGAAATTCCTTGTGTCCTCAGGTAGAATGGAAAGTTAGGGATAATCTGATAAGTTTGCAGCATGAAATTTGAACCAGGGTATGAATGACTCAAAATCTCAAGGGAATAAGGAATGGTTTAGGTCAGAAAACCATTTTCATCTTTTGTATCCTTCCAGGTTGCAATCCCTGGCAAGAAACCACTGGACTCCCTTATTGGTAGCCAGGAAAGCAGCAGACTTTCTGGCTGTAGAAAGCAAAACCCGTATTTTGGATATTGGCAGCGGCATTGGAAAATTTTGCCTGGCTGCAGCCTATTACAAACCCGATGTTTTTTTTGTAGGAATAGAACAACGTAAGGACCTGGTGGAATACGCTGAGGCAGCCCGCCAGGTTGTAGGATTAAAAAACGTAAGTTTTATTCACGGTAATTTTTTGGAAATTGATTTTCAGCAATACGATCATTTTTATTTTTACAATTCGTTTTATGAAAACCTGGCCCACACGGAGAAAATCGATGATGCTGTTACCTATTCGATAAATCTGTATAATGAGTATACTCGTTATTTATACGATCAACTTAAAAAAAAACCGGGTGGTACAAGATTGGCCACCTTCCACGGCAGAGACGAAATTTTGCCGCCGGAATATCTTGAAGGCGGAAATGACGTGAGCAACCTTTTGAAATTTTGGGTAAAGGCCTAAACTTTTTTTTTAGTGTGCCTGATTATCACTGACACAAAATTGCACATGCTGCGTAAATGCTGGTAATAAACAAGACATTTACAATCCCTGTAGTTTTAAAATTTAAATATGGGGGTGTTGGTAATATTAAAAACCGGCTTTTTTATAAAAAAAGGAGCCGGTTTTTAAATGCAGCTAGAGGTCAATTTTCTTTTTTCCCAAATATTTTTTTGAATATTCCTTTTTTCTTTTGTTGTGTTTCAGTAGGCGAACCAATTGGTTTTCCTTCCGTCTTTTTCTTATTAGCCGGCTGATTTTCCGAAGTATCTTTTTTTGATCCTTTTACTTCATCATCCACCACCGGTTTTGATTCTGGCCCGATATAATTATAATCATCTGCCGTTCCAACTCCCTGGTCTTCGCCTTCAGCTTCAGGGTTGGGATCAGATTCTGTAGGTATAAAATCCGCACTGTTGATCAGGTTATTATAATCGGCGGGCTGTACAAATTTTGCATCCCTGTCAATACCCAGTGTTTTATCGGCATACACTTTTTTAAAGAAAGCTTCCCATATTGGCCTGGCCGCCGCCCCGCCAAATCCCCCCGAACTTTCGTTTCGGATAAACCGATCATCACAACCGATCCAAACACCACCTAATAGTTGTGGAGTATATCCCATGTACCAAGCATCAGCGTTATCATTTGTTGTACCGGTCTTGCCAGCCATTTCTGATGCGCCCAGCCTTGATCTCAGTCCACTGGCTGTCCCGGCATCAACAGTGCCCTGCATCATACGGGCCATTCTGTAGGCGGTTACTTCGCTCACCACTTCCTTGCGGTTTACACTATAATCAAATCTCTTGATCACGTTACCATTTCTGTCTTCTATGCGGCTAATAAAATAAGGCTTAGTAGAAAATCCCCGGCCGGCAAATATGGAATAGCCCCAAAGCATTTCAAAAAGAGAAAGATCACATGCTCCTAAAGCAATTGAGGGATATGCTTCTACTTTTGTAGGAATATTAAGTCGGGCCAAAAAGTCGGCAAACTGCCGGGCTCCAACCTGTTTCATTATATAAGCTGTAGCGCAGTTCTTTGACCAGGCGAGGGCAGAAGCCATCGTCATCGATCTTCCGCTACATGTTTTACTTGTAGCAGGCACTAATTGATTATTACCAAAATCCTGCTGCTGATCTATCACCTGGGTTTCGGGGGTAAAACCTCTTTCTTCCATAGCCTGTGTATAAAGCAATGGTTTGATAGTGGATCCAACCTGCCTTTTGGTTTTCATGTTAGCATGATCAAATTTGAAAGTCTTAAAGTTGATGCCCCCCACCCAGGCACGAACTTCACCTGTAATAGGGTCCATAACCATAAAGGCAGTTTGCACCATCTGCCTGTGATATTTAATAGAATCATATGGCCTCATCACTGTGTCCATTTCCCGTTTGCTATTCCAGGCAAAAATTTTCATGGGAACCTTTTTGTAAAAACTAGCTTTTATTTCTTTATCTGAAAGTCCATCGTCAGCCAGGTATTTCCACCGGTCACTTTTTTTCATTTCGGCCTGTAGTACATTCTCATGTCCTTTCCAGATGGAACCATTTTTTATTTTAGGCTGCGCATTCAACGCTTTTTGTAATACCGGCAATTGCGACGCAGCTGCCTCTTCAGCATATTCCTGCATGCGTGGATTAATCGTGGTATAAATCTTTAATCCATCCTGGTAAATATCATATTTTCCACCATTTGGTTTTTCCAGGTCTTTCAACGCTTCCCGAACCTCTTCTTTTAACACTTCCCGAAAATAGGGTGCATAGCCAGTGTTCTCATCCAATTTTTTATAGTGCGTCATGTCAATAGGTAAAGCTTTTAGCTTCTTAGCTTCAGTACTATTGATCTTTCCGTTTACTTCCATTTGCCCAATTACTACATTGCGGCGATCCAACGCGGCTTTGGGATTACGAACAGGATTATATATACTATTGCCTTTTAGCATTCCTATTAATAATGCAGCTTCTTCAATATTCAAACGATCTGGTTCTTTCTGAAAAAATGTTCTGGAGGCATTCCTGATTCCATAAATATTATTACCAAACGGAACGGCATTGAGGTACAGGGTAATGATTTCTTCTTTCGTAAAATTTCTTTCCAGTTTAACAGCAATGATCCATTCTTTTAATTTTTCTATCACTCGCCATGCTTTGTTCTTGCTGCCCTGGTCAAGCAGGGCTTTGGCAAGTTGCTGTGTCAGGGTGCTTCCCCCTCCCTGGTTGCCGAGTGTGAAAACAGCCCGTAAGGTGGATTTGAAATCAATGCCGGCATGGTTATAAAAACGTTCATCTTCGGTAGCTATTAATGCATTTGTAAGATTGGCAGAAATGTCCCGGTATTTTACATTGCTCCTGTTTCCTCTTTCTGTATAATATTTCCCCATTAAAGTGCCGTCATTGGCTATTACATCAGATGCCTGCTGAATGGAAGGATTCTCTAATTCCTGCAAAGAAGGCATATTACCAAAAACACCCAGGCTGGCCATACTTATTAATACAACGAGGGCAATAAAGCCTAAAAAGAAAATGCGCCAGAATATTCGGACTGATGTTTTCATAATAATAAAAGATTATGTTCAGCAAAAAACAAACCGAAATTAAAGGAAACAAGGCTGACCTGATTAAGGCAAAGAGTATTTGTTTTTTTTATTAACGTTTTTTCAGCAAAAAGACCATTCCGGAAGTTTTAAGGGCCGCTCTATACAAGTAGTTATTTTATCCCTTGATTAATTAACACATTATTTATTGTGATTTAAAATTTGCCAGGAATATTCTTATCCAGAAACTGTTTGTATTTATCGAGATCCTTGTAGTTCTTCAGTATTTCAAGATTCTTATCTGTAATAATTGAATAACTGTATTTTCCTCCTTTAAGCCATGGAATAATTTCATTGGCTGTTTTGGGGCGGGTTTGATCTATATATGTCATTGCTTCAGGAGCATTCTTAAACGGACTTATCAATAACAACCGGTTATCTGTATCGATCTCAATTAATTCGGCCTGCATTTGCTTATTATAATAAGTATCCCGGTTATACCTGGAAAATGCATTCTTCGCTTCGTTCACAAATATGGGATCTACTTTCGTTAATAAAATGATGACGTAATGCGGAGCTTCGGAATCAAATGCAAAAGTAGGATCTGTTGATACAGGTTTTACCGGCTGTTGTTTCGCTAAGGAATCTATCACCTTCAATTTTCCTGCCACCTCATTATTGGCAGGTTTCACCGGTTGTTGTTGTTGATTAGTTAAGGAATCTGTCAATGGTTTTGTTTTCACCACAACCGGTTCCGTAATCACTCTTGCTGAATCTTTGACAGGCGTAGGAGTAATATCAATTTGCCTGTACCGTGTGGTAGTATCTTGTTCAGGCATATTGATAACCATATTGCGCAATTCATTTTCTATTTCTTCACGGCGGTTCAAAACATTCAACAACGTTCTTGCTTTATTAGCTATTGGAGTTCTTTCAAATTTCATGGTGATGTTGCCCAGTATAACCGCTGCCATACTATCTTCCCGCTGTTTAATATAATATACGGCTTCTATATAAAGCAATTGAGGGGTCCAATGATTGCTTCCATATGTACTGTCCGCTGCTTTTTTCAGGGCCACTGCTTCACTAAAATTACCTTCTAAAAAAAGATCGTAAACTTTTTCGTAGGTCAGCGTAGCCGCGGATTCCTGCTCTTTTTTATCCGCATCCGGGCTTTTTCCTGTTGTAACTACCGTTGTTAATTTGCTGTCTGCAAATTGCTGCTCCATTATTTTCTTAGCATCATTAGCCAGCCTGGTTTCTCCCTGCTTGTTATAGCAATAGTATAGATTGAAAAGAACCTCATCCATTCTTGTGAATTCCGGGAACCTTTTCCGCAGATCTTCCAATGTTTCTGTGCCGGAAGGACAATCTTCGAGTTGCTGTATGTAAATCATTCCCAGTCCGAACAAGGCGTATTGTATGGAGTCGTTGGATTGTTGGATAGTTTCAGGAGTCAATGGTAAATTATCAAAGAGAGTTTCAAAAGTAATTTCTGCGTTTTCATCCACTACGGCCTCCAGGCCTCCACCTGTTAAATCTTGAAGCTGGTCGGATCGTGACTTGACTCCACCTGAACTAAACACATCGCTTCTTCGCCAGTCATCTGTATTGATCCTTTTACCCCATTTGGAAGTAAAATCGGCCAGGCCCTTCTGTCTAGAATTTTTATTATAAAAATACCAGTCTCCTTTTTTATTATTTTCCCCAAAAAGTGAAGGCGATGTTTCTTCACTGGATGAAAATTTCTTTACCGTTGTTTCTGTTCCTTCATCCTTTAACCCATGTTGTTTTCGGAGCTGGCGTACTAATTTTTTTATATAACTTTTCCTTTCATCTTCCGGCATAGCAGCTATCCTTTGCAAACTATCCTGCCTTTCTATTATTTCAATATTATTGGCCAGCTTCGATAATATATCTTTTCTCGCCAACAAGGCTTCAGGATCTTTAATAATCGGATCACCTAATTGAAGACTGTCGTAAAAATTATATGATTGGCGGTACTTTCTTTTTTTAAATGAAAGCTCTGCTAATTGCAAGAAAGCTTTATTACGTTGCGAAGCATTATTACTGGCGTATTTGGTACTCTTGATCAATAGTGGCAAAGCGCCATCTATATTATCTCTTTCCAGTTCAATTTGGGCTGCCATATAGTAAATAATATCCCGGAAATCCTGGTACTTGTCCCGCCTTGCCATTTTCAATAATGTGGCAATATTTTTTTCTATATAATCTTTGCCGCTGTCTTTATTTACTCTAACTAATGCCAGCCTGGCATAGATATCCATGATCGGGTCCGTTGTATGTCCAATAGATTTTGTATACCAGGTCTCTGCTTCGGTAGTTTTGGAAGTCATTTCATAAAGCTGGGCAAGCAGGTATTCCCATCTTGCCATTTCGCCTTTATTTGTCGCATTGCTTAATGCTTTCTCCAGGTGGGCTGCTGCACTATCCCACATCTTTTGTTTATAAAAGGAAAAGGCTTGTACTTCCTCCAGGTCTTTGGTAAGGCGACCGGGAAAATGAGGATCGCTTTTCAAGGTAAGTATCAATCCTGATGCTTCGGTAAATTGATCCTGGGCCAGATGGTTTCTGATTTGCCACAAAAAGGCATCGTTACGACTGGGTGGCTCTGAAAATACCCGGCGGGGCAGACTATTTTTTTCCTTCGTGGAGATACTTAATGCACTGTTACCGTCCATTGCACTCCCGATCGTTTTATAATATCCATCCTTTTCTTTTTCGGCAAAAGCATAGTTGATAAACTGAAACATCAGTTGAGCGGAATCAAATTGTTGTTTTAAGTAATAAGATGCCCCCCATAATAAATACAGGTTATCGACCCAATCGCCTCTAAGGTCGTGTAAAACAATACCTGTCCTTGCTTTATATGAAATTGAATCTAATTCTATACTATCAGCAGCCGTTGCATCAAGGGTAAAATTATAAAATGGTATTAAATCAGAATAATCATCTGTAAAGGAGGTTTTTGCCTTTTCCAGCACTTCATTCAACTTATTATTGGCGTTGAAAAAATAATTATAATGTGTAATAGTATTTTGAATAAAGCGTTTAGGAAGTGAAAACTTTTTCTGATCAGATTTTTCTGAACGCAGCACCCTGTTCTCAAATTCTTTTGGTTTCTCTACATCCAGGGCAATGCCTAATTGACCAAATGCTGGCACAGCAACCCGGCAACTAAGAAGAAAAAATGCAACAATGATAGTAATATATCTGCTCGATAACATGATGCGGCCCAAACTAACCTCTTATTAACTGAATTTCAAATTATTTAGTATAAAATTGTACAATTTTTTTACTTGGTCCGATGGCTTAAACCAGGAATAAAACAAGCCTCATTTCATAACTTAGCCATTATATAAAATATTTACATGACAAATCCGGAATCAGGTTCTACTCTGAAACGATTGCGAAACCGCTACCGGTTAGTAGTAATGAATGATGATACCTATGAAGAAGTGGTGACATTTAAACTCTCCCGTCTCAGCGTTTATATCGGTTTGAGCACAATTTTTGTTGTATTGGTTGGGCTAACGGTGGCACTGATTGTTTTTACACCGCTCAAATATTATATACCAGGCTATGATGATTTAAAGGTTGGACGGGAATACAGGAGTATGAAATACCGCGTAGATTCACTTGAAACGCAGGTTAACTATCAATCTATTTATATTGATAATATTAAACGAGTTTTAAATGGGGGTGAAGCTACAATATTGGATACCACAAAATTGCAGGTTCCAAAAGATGAATTTTCGGATGATTAGTTTTTGAGTGAAGTATTTTCTGGGGAAAATTAATTTAGACTCATTCAATATTTCGTTATCGAATTCGTATTATCTCAGGCTTGCATGAATTAAATCAAATAACTATGTTTAACTCTAAAAACAAAACAGACATGGCGCAGGAAAAACCAACTAACGGCAACGGCACTACTTTAATAGGAGCCGGTACTACTCTTAAGGGGGACATCAGCAGCAACAGCGACCTCCGGATTGACGGAACGGTCATTGGTAATATTCACAGTTCTGCCAAAGTTATAATAGGGGCCAACGGTGTAGTAGAAGGTGACATCTCCGGCAACCAGGCAGATATAATTGGTAAGGTTACTGGCAATATAAAAGCCAAGGATCTACTTCAGTTGCGGGGTGATTCTACGGTGACCGGAAACCTATACGCAGAAAAACTACAGGTGGAGCCTTCTGCAACCTTCAACGGCCAATGCCATATGGGAGCCGTAAAAACAAATGAAAAAATTAAGGTAGATGTGGAAGAAGAAGAAGCTCTTCTCCAGTAATAAAGATTTACTTCGCTATGCAGGGCTGGGCACTCAAATGATGCTGGCCATTAGTATTGCAGTATTTATAGGATTAAAGGCAGACAATTGGTTAAACAGCTTGCCTTTATTTGCCTGTATATTACCTTTGCTTACGCTGGGCGCCATTTTTTATAAATTAATGCGCCAAACTGGTAATAAATAAGCACCTTCTCAATATTAATGATTCAAAAGATGAACTCAAGCAGTTTGAAGCTTCTTCGCCCGATGTTCCTCATATTTATTTTGCTCAATGCTTTTTTCCTGGTAGGAAGAGGCTGGCTTATAAAAAAAAATATTGACCACGAAGTGCTGCTAGCCGGCAACCTGTTATTATTTGTTGTTACCCTGGTCACTTTTCTATTAGCCTATCGCGGACTAACGCATACTAATCCTAACGTTTTTATCCGGGCTATATACGGAGGATTTATTATAAAATTTTTTGTTGTTGCCATTGTCGCATTCGTTTACATCATCTCCGTTAGAAAGAATGTAAATAAACCAGCTCTTTTTTTGTCTATGGCATTGTATATCGTCTATACTTTTTTTGAGGTAAATTCTCTTCTACGGATACTGAAGCAAAAAAAGAATGCCTAAAAAAGAAGTTCCCATTGCTCAATTGAATGATTATTTACCTCCCGGCACTTATGAGGCTGTATTAAACTACCTGCGTCTTCATAAGGTGCACTTGACAATAGCCAGGGAAAGAAAAAGCATATTGGGCGATTATCGCCATAGTACACATCACGCCAATCACCGGATTAGCGTAAACGGAAATTTGAATGCCTATTCCTTTCTGATCACCCTGCTGCATGAACTGGCACATTTATTAGCCTTTGAAAAATTTGGAAAGCATATCCTTGCTCATGGAAAAGAATGGAAGATAATCTATGGAAAAATGCTGGAACAGTTTATACTTCAAAAGGTTTTTCCGCCAGATATAGAATCTGAATTGATAAGATCATTACATAATCCTGCAGCAAGTACTTGTGCTGAAGATGGTCTTCTGCGAATTCTGCGCAAATATGATGTAAAGGGAAACCATCACCGGTTATTAGAAGAACTTGCTCTCCATGCTTTATTCAGCACCAGTGATGGCAGAATATTTAAGAAAGGTGAGAAATTGCGCAAAAGATTCAAGTGTGTTGAAATAAAAACAGGCAAGTTGTACTTGTTTAGCCCGGTGTATGAAGTAGAAAGCATTTGATAGCTCTTTAGGTATAAGATTTTTTCTAACCATCGTGGGTTTGATTAGATTTGTGAAACCAAAAACTAAATGAGTATGAAAAAGTTGGTACTTACCCTTTCTTTGACAATGAGTTTTATTATGGCGCATGCACAAACCGAACGGGGCGATGGAATGGTAGGCGGGGGTTTGCGGCTGAATACATCAGACAATAGCACTGAAATATCCCTCACTCCGGATGCAGGTATTTTTATAATTAATAACCTGGCACTGGGCGGTAATATCAGCTTTATATATTCCAAGTATGGAGATGCAAAAGTCACTTCATTTGGTATCGGTCCCTTCGTCAGATATTATTTTACTGATGCCAGAATAAGACCAATTCTACATGGTAACCTCAATTTTCTAAGTCAAAAAACTAAGATATTAGGCCTTCCTTCTACTACAAATAACGTTACCAGTTATTTTCTAGGCGGTGGTGCTGCTATTTTTATAAGCGACCAGGTATCCATAGACGGACTGGTGGGGTATGCAAATAGCAAGATCAAAAATTCGAGTGGAAATGGTGGGTTTGCACTTACTGTAGGTTTCCAAATATATCTTCTGAGCCACCAGGTGGACAGATTGAGGAATAAATAATTTCCTTTAAGAGGATTTACATCCTTACACTAAAAATCGAATGCAACGAACTCATTTGCGCCCGTTTTCATTCCAGCTTTTTCAGCATCCAAAGGCTGCAACCTGTATGTCCGCTGTTTCCCATTGGCCCTTTAAGATAATCGAATCCGAATTTGGCATATACTTTCAATGCCTGGTTTAATTCAGGCATCGTTTCCAGGTACACATGTTTATACCCGGCTTCCTTTGCAAAACTTAAGCTTTTCTCAATAAGCGTTCGGCCCAAACCCTTACTTCTAACTTCAGGCAATAAATACATTTTTACCAGTTCGCAGGTATCTGGTGGTAAGCCATCTGTAGGATAAATGCCGGCTCCCCCAATAACCTGGTTATTTAAAGTGGCCACAAAATAGGCTGCACCTTTTTTTTGAAACAGCTCAAATAAAGCATCCGTGGTGGAATCATAATAAACAGTACCTGGCCGGTTAGCGCCAAATTCACTTAGTGTGTTCCTGATGATGGCTGCTATGCTAGCATTATCAACAACTTGTATTTCCCTAATAAATATGTCATTCATGAAGCAAAAATAATAATAGAAAATATCCTGTTTCCATTATTTATTCTGTGCGCCTAACTATTATATATAGGATTTTTAAATGTTTTTTAATATTAACTTTATAAGGTCATTGGTCTGGTTATACTTTTTAAAACCGAAGCACATGATAGAAGATATCGCCCCCGCCATCAAGTCCCCGAAACCGATAAAATTGCTGACACCTGTACAAGATGCTTCAACCAGCGATCTTGTTTTTGACAGTCGTATTTCCTTCCTTCCTTTCATAAATTATTTGAAAAGCAGGCCGGTGAATAGCACGGGTACCAGTGGGAAATTTTTTAATTATTTGGTTGAGCGATTTGAAGCTGAGCCAGCTTTATTAGGTCCTGAACTTGACAGCGCAATACTAAGCGATCATAGTGATTTGCTTGAGCTGCTTGGTACCAGCCTTTTTCCTTTAATATCGGATTCAGAGAAGAATATATATACCCTGGCACTTCCATACCAATTTTCAATATTCAGTGATTCTTCATCTTTTAGAAAATTATTTGTGCATAATGAGGAGCATTTTATTTTGCCGGAAAATGCATCGCAAAAAAAGCTGAAGCAAATTCATAGTGCACTTATCTATGAACACGCCCTTGAAAAATATTATGGAATTAAATTAAATGCGAATACAAAACTTGTTTATACCATTACAGATGCCGCTACAGGTATGAAGCAATATTTCAACTTGCGGTATGACAGAAGATTTATTGATCTGCAATTAAAAGGAGAATTGCCTCCGATTCAAAATTGTGCTGTTTGCCTGAATACATTCCGAATATTAGATCTGGACCGCCAGTTGAAAACAATGCCGCTTGAATTATTTGCTGCGGAAGGATTTGGTGTATGGGTGGCCGAAGATGTGACTGTACAAGAATCGCTGGATTCTATAAAAAAGGTTTTATTAAGACAGGAGACCTGCGATACAAGTATTATCACGGAAATAAAAGAAAATATTCATGCGCTGGTGGGATTAAATGAAGTGGAAGTTGGTTTAATGCCTTATGTAAAACTTAATGGTGAATTTGTACTGGACGAAAATTGTACCCAACATAGCCTGATGGGAAAAACCTGGAAAGCAAAAGATGACCAAAGCTTGCAATTATACCATGGCAGTATCGAATTTTTAAGTGAGCGGCCTGAACCCATGCCCATTTCTATTTTGAACGAAAAGATCACACAATTCGCCCCATTCTTAAGAAAACTATGGGAGGATGGAATGAGAAGTTACCTTATATATCCTGTAAGAAACAATGATGGATTTTTAGGACTTCTTGAACTTGCTTCTCCCATCCCAAACCAGCTTACATCAGATGTCATGGCAAGATTGGAACCTGCGATGCCTTTGATTTCACTTGCGCTATTAAAAAACAAAGATGCCTTCAATACCAGGATTGAAAGACTTATTAAAGAAAAATTTACTGCTTTGCAGCCTTCTGTGGAATGGAAATTTGCCAGAAGCGCCTGGGAGTATATGAATGGACAGGATGAAAACGGGAATGTGGCAAAAACACAAAACGTATCATTTGAAGGAGTCTATCCTTTGTATGGTGCAGTGGATATTCGCAATTCATCAGTTGAACGCAGTATGACCATTCAAAAAGACCTCAAAGCACAGCTTCACCTTGTCGATGAAGTATTAGATCAATTACAACCATTGATGAAGTTGCCACTACTGGAGGAATTAAAATTTAAAAACCAAAATTTTCTGGATATTATTGATGAGCATACTATGCAGGCTGAAGATGAAGGACGGATCAATGAATTTTTTGAAAATGAAGTGACACCGGTCTTTCAGCATTTGCAAAAAGGAAGTAGCCAGTTGCGGGATACTGCGGATAAATATTTTGGTATTGTGAATGATCCTAAAAGTTACTTGTATCGGTACAGGAATGAATATGAAAGCACGTTAGCTACCATAAACGAGGCCGTACTGCAATACCTGGAAAAAGAAGAAGAAAGCCTGCAACAATCTTATCCGCATTATTTTGAAAAATTCAAGACAGATGGGGTCGATTACAATATCTATATTGGCCAGTCCATTTGTCCCAACAATGCGTTTGATTTGCTGTATTTAAAAAACATTCGTTTATGGCAATTAAGATCAATGGCTGAAATTGCCCGCATCACTCACAAACTGACACCTTCTCTTGCTGTTCCATTACAGACCACCCAATTAATGTTAATACATAGCCAGCCTATCTCCATCAGTTTTCGCAGGGACGAAAGGCGTTTTGATGTTGAGGGCTCTTATAACGTCCGGTATGAAGTGATGAAAAAAAGATTGGATAAAGTATGTATCAAATCAACGCATGAACGATTAACGCAACCAGGGAAAATAGCCATGGTATATTCCAATCCAAAGGAGGCCCAGGAATACCAGGAGTACATTTTCTTTTTGCAGAGTAAAAATGTTTTAAATCCTGGTTTCGAAAATCTTGAATTGGAGGAATTGCAGGGGGTGAG